>NZ_JAHXBZ010000001.1:0-8371 GCF_019448275.1 Streptococcus humanilactis
AAACCAGATGAGAAGGTTGTTGTTCAAGACAAATCCCACTTAACTCCAGAAGAGAAAAAACAAGTGGAAGATAAGGTCAAAGCGAAGAACCCAGGTAAGACTGTCACTGTAGGCGACGATGGAACCGCAACGGTTACAGATCTAGAAATAGGAATTTCTCACGATATAGTCGGAGAAGAAATGACACTCATAGCACCGCCAACAGTTGAATTACCAGAATTCAAGGGTGGAGTGAACGGTGAATTACCAGATCCAATCACTTTACCAGAATTAACTATTGAGGTTCGCTGGATTGATGAAGATGGAAATGTATTGAAACCATCCGTTAAGACAGGTAATGAAAAGGATGTGGAACATGGATCAATTCCTGGATATGAATTTGTACGAACTGTGATTGATGAAAATGAACCAGTAATTACCCACATTTTCAGAAAAGTAAGTGGAAGTACAAATCCAAATACAATTCCAGTAACTCCGGTTACACCTGATACTAATAGAGGTTCTGGTCAAGATGCACCAGCACCAACAACTCCAGTTCCAGATGCAGTTACTCCGAATGCAGATCAGGTAGATACTAAGACTACTGTTGATAATGGAGCTAAGTCAAATGGTTCTCAAAATGTATTGCCAAATACAGGAACAGAATCAAATGCTACTCTTGCATCTCTCGGACTTCTTGGTATGCTAGGTGGTCTCGGACTTGCTCTTGCAAAGAAAAAAGAAGACTAAAAATGTAGTCAAAATATGTATTGTTCATTGTTAAGTGGACAATGAATAAAAAAATAACAACGGCCTTGTTCCTCGTTTTAAGAGGTGCAAGGCCGTTGTTGTATTTTTAAAAAATGTGCAGTAATACTCAATAAAAATCAAAGAGCAAACTAGAAAGCTAGGAGCAGGTAGTACTTGAGTATGACAGGCCGACGCTGACATGGTTTGAATTTGGTTATTGAAGAGTATAAGAAGCTCTCGATTGGGGTATAGAGTTAGTCATCTGTTACTATTAAATTTTCTAGATGATTATTTTTTACTATTAAAAATGACGATGAATTATCTGATATGATAAGTGGTTACAGATTTATTTTAAAGTTAGAGAGTTAAGTGTATTAATATATACAACACAATAATATTTTTTGAATAATTAAATATTTTATCCCTATTTTATGTAATAAATCGGTTTTGGCTTGTTTAAATATATAAAAAATGGTATAATTGAGCTGTGATAGCTGTGATAGCTGTGATAGCTGTGATAGCTGTGATAGCTGTGATAGCTGTGATGTTATTTGCTAATAGCGATCATCATAGTGATTTTTATAGCTTAACTCTTTTTAAGGGGTTGAAGTTATGAAGATTGCTTTTTCTATATTATATTGCCCTTAGGAGGACAAATGGAACACAAATCGAATTCATATAAAGTAAATCGACAGCAACGTGAAAAAGTTTTGCGCTTTTCTATTCGTAAATACAGTTTCGGTGCCGCTTCAGTTGCTGTTGCAGCGCTGATGTTTTTGGGCGCGCGCGTTGCTAGTGCGGATAGTGTAGTTGAAAACACTCCAAAATCTACTGCGGGTGTAGTAAGTCCTAAAGATGAGGCCAAGTCGCCTCAAGGTATTGCGAAACCTACTGGAAACAAAGTAGATGAAGTAAATAAATCCTTGGAAAATCAAGCGCCTACAGTTGATAAAACTAAGTTGAGAAAAGTAGTTGAAGAACTAAATTCTCTTCTTTCAACTAAATTAAACCTTGACGACTCAGTAGTATCGCCTGTTAAAGATAGACTTCAAAAAGGAAAAGAAGCCCTAGAAAATTCTGACCTAGCTCAAAAGGATATTGATGAGCTTGTAGAACTCTTGTCTAAAGATGTGACAGTCTTATCGGTTGCTTCTAAAGAATCAAGTGAGGTTCAAGTAGATAAAACTGAAAAGCAGGCTGACAACCTAGCGAACCAATCTTCTTCTGAAGTAAGAGCAAGCGAAGAGAGTCAAACTGTATCAGCTAAAAAAGATTCTTTGAAAGTATCTGTAGATCAATTGCAGGCAGCTGTCTTGGAATTGCCTGAGCATGAGACAAGCAAAGAAGTTCTTGAAAAAGCCAATGAACTATTGGGATTGGCGCAAGAAGTTCTTGAAAACACAACAGTTTCTCTGAATGATGTTGAAGAAATGAACAAACTTGTGAAGAGAATGTTTAATTCTGTTAAAAATGCTACAACACGTTTGACTTCAGGTGCTCGTGACTCACGTAATGGTCAAAGTATGGGACAAGGTTCTAATCTAAGATCTGCACCTATTGATAAAACGACTAAACGTGGGAGTCTTGGGATAGTTGTAGCGGACTCTGGATTTATCACAGGATATGCAACGCCATCTTCAACAATTGAAATTAAGAGAAATGGCCAAAAGATACTTACGTCTAAACTAGATGATACTGGAGCTTTTAAATTAAATGCACCAGGTATTAAAGTGGGAGATAAAGTTGAATTAGTAGTCAATGGTCAAAGTGTTTATAATACTACAGTAAGTCAAGTAGACACAGTGGCATTCAATGATAGTTTAGCTGGTGTAGCTCAGGTTGATGGATATACAGCGTCAGAAGCTGATGTTGAAATATCAATTGGTGGGAAAAAATACACGACTAAATCTCAATCAAACGGATATTTTACAGTTAATGTAGACCCTAAGTTGATGGTGAAAGGTGCTACTATTACAGCCGTAGTCAAAAAGAACGGAAAAGAAGTAGGACGTGGAACAAGTAACGTTCGTGAAACAAGAAAAACAGACTTTGGTGTTGGTTGGAATAAAAACCCAATGCTTAACTATTCAGAGCGTGATGTATATTCACCAGATACCAAGCAATATGCCTTCGTAAGTGTAGGGACTGCTGATAAAGCCTATGACAATATTCGTGTGTATCGTGAAGAGCGTATCGAAAAAGATGGAAATAAATATTATTACTGGATCGTAGATTCAGGTCCAGCGGAAAATGCTCTTGCGGGTTCTTCTAAGAAAATATCACTTGCTATTCCGCGTACTGTAGGAGATCCGTATGACTTCACTTATACAAAATATAAAGATGGAAGTCAAATATCTCATCAAGAGTATGCAAGTGCATCAAAATGGGAGTATGAAAACACGTTTTCTCGAGCTTATGTTAAAAATGGTGAACGCCGTTCAGGGTCAACTTATGGTGAAAATATAGGTTCTTGGATGGATTATGCTAATCCTGATAATAGTTGGAGAAAAAATATTTATCGTGATTCTAGAAAAGATGGTACCGATCGTAATCCAGATGCAGCTTCACGTGTGAAAGATATGTACGGTATTACAACAGGTGGTTTAATTTATAACCTTGCTAGAGGGGTAATCGAAGATAAACTGAACGTCGTTGCTGGACAACGTACGATTATTACGTTCAAAACGAAGATTCTTGAAGGTGATGAGTTAGATCAAAGCATTATGTCGGATTGGGGTAATAAAAATAAAAATAATCCGATGCTTGCGGATATTAAAAAACGTTTAGCGAATGATCCGTATCTTGCCTATGGCGGATACTCAACAGATGGGCTAATTCGATATAGAAACGGTCAAAACGCCATTATCGGTACCCTACCACTGAAACCAGAGGAAGCTGCTAAATATGACTTAAAACCAAAATCTAAACCGCAAAGTACTAAAGTAGGGGTCATTCCAGACGCTTACAACAGTATTGCGAATCCAAATGAATTACCTGCAGGTACAACATATCGTTGGTTTAAAGATCCAGATGTATCAAGACCTACAGCACCGAATGCACCTGTGTATGGTAAAGTGGAAGTCACTATTCCTGAACGTGGAAAATTTATTGTTGATGCTCCCGTGCATGTTGTAGATGACAAAGCTCAAACACCAGTAGCAACAGCTAAAGATAATGGGGATGTAACTGCAAAACCACAAGATTCTAAAAAAGTAGACAAAATTAAAGTAAGCTTTACAGGTGAAGATAACAAGCAAAAAACAGCTGAAGGAACTAAAGGAACAAACGGCAAATGGACTGTGAATAATCCAGATGTTCGAATTGATGCCAATACTGGGGAAATTACAATTCCAGCTAATAAAGTTAAAGACTTGACAGAAGTAACTGCAGTTACGAAGAATGGAAATGGTGCGGATTCAGATCCAGCTAAAGCAACTGCGAAAGATGTCCAAAAACCACAAGCTACTTTAAATGGTATTACGCTAACAGAGACAGCCAATACACCAATCTTTACAGTCTATCGTGGTGCCGACTTTAACCCAGAGCTTAAAGTATGGGATAACTCAGGAAAAATCTCAAAAGTAACAGTTGGAAATCTTCCTGGCGGAGTAAGTGCTTCTAACTTTACAGCCCAAACTGGTAAAGATGGAAGTTCAGAAGATAAGAAGTATAAAACTCGCTTGTCTTCGGGTAGAGTATTAGATACTCAGACATTAGGAGAACATACTGCTACTCTTCACGTAGAAGGAAGTAGTGCTACTGACAGTCGTGACTTGAAATTCAAGTACCGTGTTGTGGATATTACAACAAAAAATCTTGAAAATGGTGTCGCGAAAGTACCAGTAGGTTCAACTTTAAATGTACCAAATAGCCGTACAAATGTTGATGCTCATAATTATCTTAAAGTTGTAGATAGCCAAGATCAAAGCGATCGTGGGAATAGCCACTTGCCTCAAGGTATGACTTGGACGTGGAAAGCTGGAGACAACTTAGATCCAGGTACTACATTAGACAATTCAGGGAAATATACAAGAAATGCTACAGCGCAATTCCCAAGTTCTGTAACAGATAACAATAGTACAACTAGAACAACATTTGCACCGACAGAAATCAAGCGTCCAGTAGTTCTTGCGGTAACACCGACAGCACCTAGTGTAGTAGCCAATGAAAATGGTAGTGTAACAGTTACCCCACCAACACGTCCTAATGGTACTACACCGCAAGATATTGATACAATTACACTTACTTATACCCCAACAGGTAAGACTACACCAGAAACTGTAACAGTTGCAAAATCAGGAAATAACTGGACAGTCAATGGTAAGACAACCGATAAAGTATCAGTAACTCCAGCAGGTGTTGTAACAATTTCTGATCTTGAAGTTGCGGATGGTAAAGAAGTAACTGCAAAAGTTTCTAAGAGAATTGATAATAATGTAGTTCTTGAAAGTCCAGTAGCTAAAGTAATATCAAAATCTTCTAAACCAGCTAAACCAGTAGCAACAGCAAAAGACAATGGTGATGTTACAGGTAAACCACAAGATCCAGCAAAAGCAGATAAAATTACTGTAAGCTATACTGGAGAAGATAATCAACCAAAAACAGCTGTTGGAACTAAAGATCCGAAAGGAAAATGGACAGTAAATACTCCAGAAGTACAAATCAATCCAAATACTGGAGAAATCACGATTCCGGAAAATAAAGTAAAAGACGGAACAGAAGTAACAGTAGTTACGAAAAATGGAAATGGTACTGATTCAGATCCAGCAAAAGCAACAGCGAAATTTTCTAAGCCAGCTAAACCAGTAGCAACAGCAAAAGACAATGGTGATGTTACAGCTAAACCACAAAATCCAGCAAAAGCAGATAAGATTACTGTAAGCTATACAGGGGAAGATAATACTCCGAAAACAGCTGTTGGAACTAAAGGAACAAATGGCAAATGGACTGTGAATAATCCGGAAGTTAGAATTGATTCCAATACAGGGGAAATCACTATTCCGGCAGATAAGGTGAAAGATAACACAGAAGTAACAGTAGTTACTAAAAATGGAAATGGTGCTGATTCAGATCCAGCAAAAGTAACTGCAAAAGATGTTCAAAAACCACAAGCTACTTTAAATGGTGTTACATTAACAGAAACAGCTAATTCACCAATCTTTACAGTCTATCGTGGCGCTACATTTAACCCTGAATTGAAGGTATGGGATAACTCAGGTGTAATTTCTAAAGTAGAAGTTAAGGGAGGACTTCCAAAAGGAGTAACCGCTTCTACATTTACATCTCAAACAGGAAAAACTGAAGCAAATCCATATGCAACTCGCTTGTCTTCAGGTACTGTATTGAATACTGAAACTTTAGGAGAACATGAAGCTACTCTACATGTTGAAGGAAGCAGTGCTACTGATAGCCGTGATTTGAAATTCAAATATCGAGTGGTTGATATTGAGACTAGAAACCTTGAAAATGGTATCGCAAAAGTACCAGTAGCTTCAACGTTGAATGTAGCCAATAGTGGTAAAAATATTGATGCTCATAGATATCTTAAGGTTGTAGATAGTGAAGATAAAGCAGATCGTGGAAACAATTATTTACCAAGTGGTATGACGTGGACATGGAAAGCTGGAGATAAATTAGATTCAGGAACAACACTAGATAACTCAGGGAAATATACTCGAAATGCAACAGCAGTATTCCCGGATACTAGCAAAAATTCTATTACGGATGTAAATAGTACAACTAGAACAACATTTGCACCTGCAGAAATTAAGCGTCAAGTAGTGTTAGCAGTAACTCCAACAGTGCCTAGCGTAGTTGGACATGAGAATGGTAGTGTGACAATTACCCCACCAACACGCCCTAATAGTACTAATCCACAAGATATTGATACTATCACCCTTACTTATGTACCAACAGGTAAGACTACACCAGAAACTGTAACAGTTATAAAATCAGGAAATACTTGGACTGTAAATGGTAAGACAGCTGATAAAGTGTCAGTAACCCCTGCAGGCGTTGTGACAATTTCTGATGCTGAAATTGCAGATAAAACAGAAGTAACTGCAAAAGTTTCTAAGAGAATTGATAATGTAGTTCTTGAGAGTCCGGTAGCTAGAGGAACAGCAAATGGTAGTTTGGGAGCTGAAGTTACTCCACCAGCACCAGTTCTGGAAAAAGAAAAAACTACGCCAGTTACAGTAGTAACACCAAACAAACCAGGTTCAACAATCACCACAGAAACACCAGTCAATGGATTGACAGTAGATGGCGATGGTAATTTAACTGGCACACCAACTGTCACAGATTGGAAACCAAAAGAAGAAGAACGTAAAATTACGATTCCAGTTAAAGTTAAAAATGGTGACGAGACAGTTACTAAGGATGTTCCAGTTACAATTCTACGTGATACAGATAGCGACGGCATTCCAGATAAAGTAGATTCAGATGATGATAACGATGGAATTCCAGATACAGAAGATGCAAATCCAAAAGTAGCTGATAAATTAACAGGAGAAAAAACAGGAAAAACTGTAAAAGAAAAAACACCAGTCCCAGCAAATACTAAGGTAGTAACACCAAACAAACCAGGCACAACGATTACAGTAGATAGTCCAGTAAATGGTTTAACAGTGGATAACGGTGGAAATCTAGTAGGAACACCAAGCGTCACAGATTGGGGACCAAAAGAAGAAGAACGTACAGTAGAGATTCCAGTTAAACTGAAACGTGGAACAGAAGAGACTGTTGTAAAAATTCCTGTAACTATCCAACGCGATACAGATGGCGATGGAATCCCAGATAAAGTAGATCCAGATGATGATAACGATGGTATTCCAGACAAGGATGATGCAAATCCAAAAGTAGCAGATGGATTAACAGGAGACACAACAGGAAAAACTGTAAAAGAAAAAACACCTGTCCCAGCAAATACTAAGGTAGTGACACCAAATAAACCAGGCACAACGATTACAGTAGATGGTCCAGTAAATGGTTTAACAGTGGATAACGGTGGAAATCTAGTAGGTACACCAACTGTCACAGATTGGGGACCAAAAGAAGAAGAACGTACAGTAGAGATTCCAGTTAAACTGAAACGTGGAACAGAAGAGACTGTTGTAAAAATCCCTGTAACTATCCAACGCGATACAGATGGCGATGGAATCCCAGATAAAGTAGATACAGATGATGACAACGATGGAATTCCAGACAAGGAAGATGCAACTCCAAAAGTAGCAGATGGATTAACAGGAGACACAACAGGAAAAACTGTAAAAGAAAAAACACCTGTCCCAGCAAATACTAAGGTAGTAACACCAAACAAACCAGGCACAACGATTACAGTAGATAGTCCAGTAAATGGTTTAACAGTGGATAACGATGGAAATCTAGTAGGTACACCAACTGTCACAGATTGGGGACCAAAAGAAGAAGAGCGTACAGTAGAGATTCCAGTTAAACTGAAACGTGGAACAGAAGAGACTGTTGTAAAAATCCCTGTAACTATCCAACGCGATACAGATGGCGACGGCATTCCAGATGTGACCGATCCAGATGATGACAACGATGGTATTCCAGACAAGGATGATGCAAATCCAAAAGTAGCTGATAAATTAACAGGTACAGTCACAGATCCAGGAAAAGT
>NZ_JAHXBZ010000001.1:8413-8776 GCF_019448275.1 Streptococcus humanilactis
GAAAGCACCAGTACCGCCAACAAAAGTTGTGACACCAAATAAACCAGGTTCAACCATCACAACAGAAACACCAGTAAATGGTTTAACAGTAGATGGTGATGGTAACTTAACTGGAACACCAACCGTAACAGATTGGGGACCAAAAGAAGAAGAACGTAAAGTTACAATCCCAGTTAAAGTTAAGAATGGTGATGAAGAAGTCCTTGTGGATGTTCCAGTTACAATCCAACGTGATACAGATGGCGACGGTATTCCAGATGTGACCGATCCAGATGATGACAACGATGGTATTCCAGACAAGGATGATGCAAATCCAAAAGTAGCTGATAAATTAACAGGTACAGTCACAGATCCAGGAAAAGT
>NZ_JAHXBZ010000001.1:8831-10222 GCF_019448275.1 Streptococcus humanilactis
AAAAGCACCAGTACCGCCAACAAAAGTTGTGACACCAAATAAACCAGGTTCAACAATCACTACAGAAACACCAGTCAACGGTTTAACAGTAGATGGCGATGGTAACTTAACTGGCACACCAACCGTAGACGATTGGGGACCAAAAGAAGAAGAACGTAAAGTTACAATCCCAGTTAAAGTGAAGAATGGTGACGAAGAAGTCGTTGTGGATGTTCCAGTTACAATTCAACGTGATACAGATGGCGACGGCATTCCAGATGTGACCGATCCAGATGATGACAACGATGGTATTCCAGACAAGGATGAAGAGAAAAATGGAACAGATCCTAAGACACCAACAACTCAAACTCCTACAATCGATATCACACGCAAACCAAATGGTGATGCAGTAATAACACCGAAGAAACCAGATGGCTTAACCTACCCACCAGGAACAGTAGTAGAAATTCCAGGTAAGGATGGTAATCCAATTGTCGTTATAATCGGTGAAGATGGTTCAGGAATAGTTCCAAATGACAAGTTACCTAAAGGTGATTTACCAGGAAAAGGTACAGTAACAGAACCGAATAAAGAACCATCACAACCAGTGCCAGTAACAACACCAGCTCGTAAGAACCCGACAATCAAAATTGAACAAGATCCTAAGACTGGTGATGTTACAGTGACACCGAAGAAACCAGATGGCTCAATCTACCCACCAGGAACAGTAGTAGAAATTCCAGGTAAAGACGGGAACCCAATCACAGTAACAATCGGTGAAGATGGAAAAGGAACAGTACCAAACAGTGATCTGCCAGAAGGAGATATTCCGGGAACAGGTAAGATTATTGAAAAAGGGAAAACACCTGAAGAAGTTCAAGTGAAGACACCTAAAAAATTAGATCCAAATGAACCACAAACGGAGCGACCAGTCTTAATTGATATTACTAGAAAACCAAATGGAGATGCGATTGTCACACCTAAGAAACCTGGAGTGGGAGGAACATATCCACCAGGAACGAAGGTAGTTATTCCGGGTGATAATGATACTCCAATCGAGGTTATCATCGGAGAAGACGGTTCAGGAATAGTACCGAATGATAGTCTTCCAAAAGGAAAAATCGAAGGAGAAGGTACAGTAACAGAACCGAATAAGAGACCATCACAACCAGTGCCAGCAACAACTCCAGCACGTAAGACTCCAACAGTAGACTTGGAACAAGATCCTAAGACTGGTGATGTTACAGTAACACCGAAGAGACCAGATGGGTCAACATACCCACCAGGAACAGTAGTAGAAATTCCAGGTAAAGGTGACAAGCCAATCACAGTAACAATCGGAGAAGATGGTAAAGGTAAAGTACCAAACAGTGAATTACCAGACGGTAAGGTTACAAAACCAGGTAAGATTA
>NZ_JAHXBZ010000001.1:10769-10973 GCF_019448275.1 Streptococcus humanilactis
CACAATCGGAGAAGATGGTAAAGGTAAAGTACCAAACAGTGAATTACCAGACGGTAAGGTTACAAAACCAGGTAAGATTACCGAACCAGGTAAACCAGCTGTTGAAGTTCCTAATGTAACAACCCCAGCTAAAGTAACTCCAACAGTAGACTTGGAACAAGATCCTAAGACTGGTGATGTTACAGTGACACCTAAGAGACCAGA
>NZ_JAHXBZ010000001.1:11684-12361 GCF_019448275.1 Streptococcus humanilactis
ATACCCACCAGGTACTACGGTAGAAATTCCAGGTAAAGATGGTAATCCAATCACAGTCACAATCGGTGAAGACGGTAAAGGTAAAGTACCAAACAGTGATCTACCAGACGTAGAAACACCAGGTACAGGTAAGATTACAGAACCAGGAAAACCAGCTGTTGAAGTTCCTAATGTAACAACTCCAGCTAAGGTAACACCAGCAACACCAGTAACTGAAAAACCTGGTAAGATTGAAATTACTCAACAACCAAATGGAAATGCGATTGTAACACCGAAGAAACCAGATGGAACAACTTACCCATCAGGTAGCAAGGTAGAAATTCCAGGAGAAAATGGAACAACAATCACAGTCACAATCGGTGACAATGGTTCAGGTGAAGTACCAAATGACAAGCTTCCAAAAGGAGACTTGCCAGGAAAAGGAACAGTCACAGAACCGAATAAGAAACCATCACAACCAGTGGATGTAACAACACCAGCTCGTAAGACACCAACACTAGATGTGAAACGAGATCCTGAGACAGGTGACGTTACAGTAACACCGAAGAAACCAGATGGCTCAATCTACCCACCAGGTACTACGGTAGAAATCCCAGGTAAAGATGGCAAGCCAATCACAGTCACAATCGGTGAAGACGGAAAAGGTAAAGTACCAAACAGTGATCTACCAGACGTAG
>NZ_JAHXBZ010000001.1:312405-388606 GCF_019448275.1 Streptococcus humanilactis
TAAAAAGAATTGTACATTCTTCTAATTTTTGATATAATAGTCTGCAGGAAAGAAAGTCTTATCGCGTTCTTCAAGCGAGCTTGGGATAGTGGGAGCCAAGTAGAGCAAAATAAAGTGCTGGCGCTTTCTGTAGTATTTTCAAAAACAATGAAGTAATAAATTAGGGTGGAACCGCGTTTCTGACGCCCCTAGTCGCAAGGCTTGGGTGTTGAAATTCGGTTCTTTTTGAATTCGTCTAATGCCTAAGTAGAAAGGAGCATCATGCTTAAAGGATCTTGTTTATGTAAAGCAGTGACCTACACTCTAGATGAGGAATTATCGGAATTAGTTTTTTGTCATTGCTCATTCTGTCGGAAAGCAACTGCGTCTGCCTATACAGTTAATGCTAAAGTTAGCAGTGAAAAGCTAGTATTGCATGGAAAAGAAAAGCTTGTTTCATATAGTTCTTCTCCAGGAAAACAGCGTTATTACTGCCAGAACTGTCATAGTCAAATTTTCACTGTTCAAGAAAATATACCAGAAGTCTGTGCTTTGAAATTAGGTACAATAGATGAATGCGATCAGAATTTACAAACTGTTCCTAAACGTCATATTTTTCAGGACCCAGCCTTTTCTTGGTTGCTTGATAAATAAATCTAAGAAGATAATATAAACTAAAGGAGTATTCAATGTCTAAGAAATTAACATTTTACTGCGTCAGTGGCAGAGACCTCCTTACAGTCGGGCTACCCCACACTCAGCACTAGAGTGCCTGAGCTAGACGTAGTACTAACTCGTCTTGCCTCGTATGATCGACGAGGCAGACTTGTGTCGCAAGTAATTTATATAAAAAGGAGTAAACAATGTCTAAAAAATTGACTTTCCAGGAAATCATCCTTACTTTGCAACAATTTTGGAATGACCAAGGTTGTATGCTTATGCAGGCTTATGACAACGAAAAAGGTGCGGGAACCATGAGTCCTTACACTTTCCTTCGTGCTATCGGACCTGAGCCATGGAATGCAGCGTATGTAGAGCCATCACGTCGTCCTGCTGACGGTCGTTACGGAGAAAATCCTAACCGTCTTTACCAACACCACCAATTCCAAGTGGTCATGAAGCCATCTCCATCAAACATCCAAGAACTTTACCTTGAGTCTTTGGAAAAATTGGGAATCAATCCTTTGGAACATGATATTCGTTTCGTTGAGGATAACTGGGAAAATCCATCTACTGGTTCAGCTGGTCTTGGTTGGGAAGTTTGGCTTGATGGGATGGAAATCACCCAGTTCACATATTTCCAACAAGTAGGTGGATTGGCAACTGGCCCTGTGACTGCGGAAGTTACCTATGGTTTGGAGCGTTTGGCTTCTTATATTCAGGAAGTGGATTCTGTCTATGATATCGAATGGGCTGATGGTGTAAAATACGGAGAAATCTTCATCCAGCCTGAGTACGAACACTCAAAATATTCATTTGAAATTTCGGACCAAGAAATGTTGCTGGAAAACTTTGATAAGTTTGAAAAAGAAGCTGGTCGTGCCTTGGAAGAAGGCTTGGTTCACCCTGCCTATGATTATGTTCTCAAATGTTCACACACCTTTAACTTGCTTGACGCGCGTGGTGCCGTATCTGTAACCGAACGCGCAGGCTATATCGCTCGTATCCGTAACTTGGCCCGTATCGTAGCCAAAACCTTTGTCGCAGAACGCAAGCGCTTAGGCTACCCACTTTTGGATGAAGCAACACGAGCTAAACTCTTAGCAGAAGACGCAGAATAGTGAGTAATACTGTGCTCTAAAATCGTTAAAGGCAAGTCAAAGACTTGCTAGAGGGATATGCACCGCCGTACTGTTATGTGGGGATTTTTGAAACCTTGGGTTCAAAAATCAGTCAGCTAAATCCACTTTGATGAGACTGTTGGAAATCTTGATCAATTTTGCATTAGATTTTCATACAGACTCACAAAGTTAGTTAGCTACGTCCCCAGTACCTAAGGTGCATATCAAAAAAGATTGAAGAAAATGTAAAGGAAAAAACATGACAAAAAACTTATTAGTAGAACTCGGTCTTGAAGAATTACCAGCCTATGTTGTCACACCAAGTGAAAAACAACTAGGCGAAAAAATGGCAGCCTTCCTTAAGGAAAATCGCTTGTCTTTTGAAGCTATTCAAACCTTCTCAACACCACGTCGTTTGGCTGTTCGTGTGACTGGTCTTACAGACAAACAATCTGATTTGACAGAAGATTTCAAGGGACCAGCAAAGAAAATTGCCTTGGATAGCGATGGAAACTTCACCAAAGCAGCTCAAGGATTTGTTCGTGGAAAAGGATTGACTGTTGAAGATATCGAATTCCGTGAAATCAAGGGTGAAGAATATGTCTATGTCACTAAGGAAGAAGTTGGTCAAGCAGTTGAAGCAATTGTTCCTGGTGTTGTAGATGTCTTGAAGTCATTGACTTTCCCTGTCAGCATGCACTGGGCTAACAACACCTTTGAATACATCCGCCCTGTTCACACTTTAACTGTTCTTTTAGATGAAGAAGAGTTTGATTTGGATTTCCTTGATATTAAGGGAGGGCGTGTGAGCCGTGGCCATCGTTTCTTGGGAAAAGAAACTAAGATTCAGTCAGCATTGAGCTATGAAGAAGATCTTCGTAAGCAGTTTGTAATCGCGGATCCACGTGAACGTGAGCAAATGATTGTTGACCAAATCAAGGCAATCGAAGTTGAACATGGTGTACGCATCGAAATTGATGCGGATTTGCTTAATGAAGTCCTGAACTTGGTAGAATATCCAACTGCCTTTATGGGAAGCTTTGATGCCAAATACCTTGAAGTTCCAGAAGAAGTCTTGGTGACTTCGATGAAGGAACACCAACGTTACTTTGTTGTTCGTGATCAAGATGGCAAACTCTTGCCAAACTTCATTTCTGTTCGTAACGGAAACGCAGAGTATTTGGAAAATGTCATTAAAGGAAATGAAAAAGTCTTAGTAGCTCGCTTAGAAGACGGTGAATTCTTCTGGCGTGAAGACCAAAAATTGGTGATTTCAGACCTTGTTGAAAAATTAAACAATGTCACCTTCCATGAGAAAATTGGTTCCCTTCGTGAACACATGATTCGTACGAGTCAAATCGCTGTACTTTTGGCAGAAAAAGCTGGCTTGTCAGTGGATGAAACAGTTGACCTAGCTCGTGCAGCAGCCATTTACAAGTTTGACTTGTTGACAGGGATGGTTGGTGAGTTTGACGAACTCCAAGGAATTATGGGGGAGAAATATGCCCTTCTTGCTGGGGAAACTCCAGCAGTGGCAGCTGCTATTCGTGAACACTACATGCCTACATCAGCCGAAGGAGAACTTCCAGAGAGCAAGGTTGGAGCCATTCTAGCTATTGCAGACAAATTGGATACGATTTTGAGTTTCTTCTCAGTAGGCTTGATTCCATCAGGTTCAAATGACCCTTATGCCCTTCGTCGCGCGACGCAAGGTGTGGTTCGTATCTTGGATGCCTTTGGTTGGCACATTGCTATGGATGAGTTGATTGATAGCCTTTATGCTTTGAAATTTGACAGCTTGACTTATGAAAATAAGACAGAGGTTATAGACTTTATCAAGGCTCGTGTTGATAAGATGATGGGCTCTACTCCAAAAGATATTAAGGAAGCAGTACTTGCAAGTTCGAACTTTGTTGTGGCGGATATGTTGGAAGCAGCAAGTGCTCTTGTAGAAGCAAGTAAGGAAGAAGACTTCAAACCTTCTGTTGAATCACTTTCTCGTGCCTTTAACTTGGCTGAGAAGGTAGAAGGAGTAGCTACAGTTGATTCAGCTCTCTTTGAGAACGACCAAGAAAAAGCCTTGGCGGAAGCAGTAGAAAGACTTGTTTTATCAGGTTCTGCAAGTCAGCAATTGAAACAACTCTTTGCGCTTAGTCCAGTTATTGATGCTTTCTTTGAGAATACCATGGTAATGGCAGAAGATCAGGCTGTCCGTCAAAATCGTTTGGCTATCTTGTCTCATTTAACTCAAAAAGCAGCTAAACTTGCTCGTTTTAACCAAATTAACACTAAATAAAATTTGATAAACGGACTTTATCTTATCACAAAGGAGAAGAAATGGATCAGAAAAAAATTGATCGTATCAACGAGCTTGCTAAAAAGAAAAAAGCAGAAGGCTTGACACCAGAAGAAAAAGTGGAACAAGCTAAACTACGTGAGGAGTACATCGAAGGTTATCGTCGCTCTGTTCGTCACCACATTGAGGGAATCAAAATTGTGGATGAAGAAGGAAACGATGTTACGCCAGAAAAACTACGTCAAGTCCAACGTGAAAAAGGTTTACATGGTCGTAGTCTTGATGACCCAAATTCATAATAATATTCTTTCTTTTAGCAAAGATAGATGAAATAATAACCAAAAGACTATCATACATAAATGAGATGCACCTCAAAAGTTAGAGCTAGAAAATCTAACTTTTGAGGTGTTTTTATTTGAAAAAAGACAGTAAAAAAGCGCAAAAAATCAATTCCTGTGCTAGCGTGTAATTGAAATTTTTTAGTTTTGGCGTTAGAACTGTTTCCTCAGTCCTAGCCCCTTCTCTTTTTGATAAGTATGCTTGATGGAGAGTAGTTTGTAAATGATTCTGAGAATCTTATGAGCATAAGAAATGACGGCTTTCATCTTGCTTACTCTTTGGGAAATTCGATTGTAAAAAGAAGAAAAAGCTGGATCCTTGGAATGTGCTGCAATTAATCCCGACATGGTCAAAGCCTGTTTTATTTAGCGATTTCCTTGCGTGATGTGTGAGGATTTTTTAATGCCAGCACTATAGGCTAAACATCTTTTTCTGTCATGAGTTAGCAGGCTTTGCCTGCTTAGAGTTTTACATATGCTCCTATTTTCGTTATAGCTAACTTTAATTCTCATTTATTAAGTATACCTAAGTTTTATGTTTAAATTTTGTATAGAAAAGCTGTACCTCTTAATAAAGCTATGTTTACGCTTTCAATCAACCCTCGTTTATGATACTATTATGGTAATAGAAAAAATTCTTAGTTCGCTAAAGACCTTTATTCGAGATTCAGAGGAAATAGAAATTTTATCCATTAAAAATACGTTTCATAAGTTACTTACTTGATATTAATAGAATTCCAATATTGTATAATTAAATCAAAGATGACACTGGAATCAGGAGGATTTATTATGGTTAATAATGTAGCTGTTAAAGTCTCAAATCTTTCAAAAGAGTTTTTGTTAGGACAAGACAAAACTGTTTCTATTTTGAAAGATATTTCTTTATCTGTCAATTATGGAGATTTTGTATCAATACTTGGTGTCAGTGGTTCTGGAAAGTCTACTTTGCTAAGTTGCTTATCAAGTTTATCTGAACCAACAAGTGGCGAAGTTGTTATCAATGGTGTAAATCCATACACCTTAAAAGAAGGGAAGCTTGCTCAATTTAGAAGGCAAGATATTGCAATAATTTTTCAAAACTATAATCTGGTACCCGCTCTACCTGTACTAGAAAATGTTACACTTCCTCTGAGACTCTCAGGAAAGAGTGTTGATAGCAATAAAGTAAAAAAAATGTTGGATAGTTTGAATTTTAAAGCAGAACTATCATCATTAGTTGCTACCTTATCAGGTGGAGAACAGCAAAAAGTGGCTATTACTCGTGCAATAATAGCTGATAGTAAAATTATTTTTGCTGATGAGCCAACAGGAGCTCTGGACAGCGTCTCAAGAAAACTTATTTTTGAAACACTTCGTAATTTAGCGAGTCAAGGAAAATGTGTTTTTATGGTTACTCATGATATTGAGTTGGCTTCAAAAACTGACAGAGCACTGATTTTAAAAGACGGAAAAATATCTCAACAAATTATTAAACCTTCAGCTGATGAGCTCTACCAAGCACTTGAAAGTAGTAAAGATTAATTTGAGGAGGATTTATTATGCTAAAATTAATCATTTACCAATTTCAGTACTCAAAAAGACAATGGTTAGGAACAATACCATTACTATTTGTATCAAGCCTGATTGTTGGAACATCTTTATTTGGTATTGCTAGTTCAATCAAGACTGCTAATATTAACGCTTCACAACTTTTTCAAATGCTAATAATTTTTGGCGGGACTACTCTATTTTTCCTTATTTCAAATAATATAAGACTGCTAATAGATATCTTTAAAAAGGATTACCAATTGTGGGCTATCTTAGGCGCAAGCAGAACTCAGCTATCTTTATTAGTATCTGGACAGTTTTATTTAATGGCAGTGATTGTTAGTAGTATTGGTACAATACTTTCATTTATCATGGCAGATAGTTACTACAAATTTTTACAAAATTTATTAGGAAGAGATGAGTTACCTGATTTAGTTATTACAGCCAACATTCAATCAATTTTATTGAGTGTTTTCATAGTCCCAACAATTGTCGGGATAGGGGCTTACTTTTATTCAAGTCGAATACTTAAAATATCATCAATATTAAAACCAAAAAAGAAAAAAAGAAAAGTTACAGTAGCTGGATTTGTTAACATCTCTGTTCGTTTATTCCTATGGTTACTATGTATAGGTTCTATTGTTTCAGCAGGTTTTATCAGAAACAAAGAAATAATTGAAAAACAGTCAAGCATAGTATTATTTTTATTAATTATTCACATCCTTATTATTCAATCACTATCTCCATCAATTCAAATGTTTCTAATAAAATTTTTAATGAGGATATTTCCAACTGAAAATTATGTAGTTAATACAGGCTTTTGGAATCTACTATCCAATCCTAGCTATTTGAAAAGTATACAAACTTCAATGAGCATGGGAGTAACTCTCATTTCTGGGTTTATTCTTTACACCCAAAATATGTATTCATTCATGAATACAGCAAACGGAGTAAACGAAGCAAGAGCTTCTTTTATTGCTTATATGTCTGCTCCAATTATTCTGATTATTACTAGTTCTATTTCTCTTACAATTTTATCCTCTAATAAAGATATTGAAGACATTAAACAGTTAAAGACACTGGGAGTGTCAAGATTACAACTTTTTAAAATACGTATAGGCGAGGCAATAATACATTCGGTGTTAATTTTATTAGTGTCAGTAATTTTCAATTTAATTATTTTAATTTTAGTTAGCCTTATTGGCCAATTTTTAGGCCGTAGTTTAGTAGATATATCAGGTTTCTGGCAACCGAGTCTTATAGTTATTTCTTTGTTAGTTATTTTTTATAGTATTACAAAGGGATTTTATTTATTTCAAGATAGATAAATTGGAATAGTTACTGATTCAAAAGAATACAAACACGTTTCAATCATGACTTCCATTATAAAAACCTCCTGTTAACTATTTGAATAATAGAACAAGAGGCTACTAGTAAGATATTTTCATGCTCAAGGCATATTAGAGTTATTTCACGACTCTTGTTCATCCAGTTTTTTGTAGAGGCTAGGAAAAGCCCTATTAAACACTATGGATTGGTATTGTTCATCTTCATTATAAGATAAACTTCTTTTTCTGTCATGAGTTAGCAGGCTCTGCCTGCTTAGAGTTTTTTATGAACTTGGTTTGCTTTTTAAAACACGCGATACACGTAGGGATTTTCTGGTTTATCGACTTTGGTAAAGCTGTCGATTTCCAAGGTTGGGAGGTTTTGTTTGAGTTCTTTATGGTAGTGATTGACTAGTTTTCCTTTGGCTGTAATCCAGGTGTTATTTTCATACTGACGGGTATTTCCCTTGGTCAGCAATCCATAGACACCAGAATCTGCGATACAGTGAATAATGCCGAAGCGGAACAGAAATTGACTATTGGCATGACTGGGGTCATTGTAGACAAAACCTGTGAACTGGACTGTCTTGCCCTCAAATTCATCTGGATAGTCGTAGATAGCCTCCATGACTTCCATATAGTTTTCGTTGGTGATCTGAATACTATCTTGGGACAAGTATTTATCCGCCGCCGTACGCATTTCCTTTTCATAGGCTGATTTTGAAAAATAAGAACTGGTATCTGGTTTCAAATATTGGCTTGTCGTACCTTCACTTGTCTGAATGGCTTGATCCGTGCCTTCTGATAAGGGGAAATGATAGCCTTTGGCTGAAACGGTCTGAGAATCCAAGCTAACAGTTGGAAAAGTTAAACCGACGACAATTGGAATGGTCAGAAGAGCAATACTCGTTACCTTCGCTAATCGGCTGTTCAGATGACTATGGGTTTTGACTTGCTTCATCCAGATATACAATTGAACGATTGCCAAGATAAAGGAAAGCACCATGGAAATATAGGCAAGATAGGAATAGTGCATGTTGATGTACTGGTTTAATTTGCCTGACAGATGGAGATAAATGGTCAGTTCAAAATAGCCAGCTAAAACTAAAAATCGAATCATAGGATGACTCCAATCAAGAGAGAATACACTAAGACGACAAGAGTCACAATCATAATGAAGTGACTGATAAATCGTGCCTTCAAGTAATTTTTCATCATGAGAATATTTTTAATATCCAGCATTGGGCCAATCACCAGAAAGGCCAGAACTGGTGCCAAACCGAAACTAGAGAGTAGAGAAGCACCGATAAAGGCATCCGCCTCACTGCAGAGAGAGAGAAGAAAGGCCAAAAGCATCAAGAGCAGGATGGCAAAAAGAGGGGTTGCGCTGATAGAGGTCAGAATCCGAGTTGGAACGTAGACCTGTATCATAGAAGCAAAGAGACAGCCAAATACCAAATAACGCCCCGTATCAAAAAACTCATCAATGGCCTGCACAAAAACCTGAAAAACCTTTTTTGCAGAGCTCAAATGAGAAAAATCATGCTCATGACAGGCCAACCGATTTTCTTTTTGAATCGGTTCTTGCCAGAAAAATCCCAGAAAAATCCCAAGTATAACAGCTACTACAATGGAACCTAGAGCTCGTAACAGGGCGACATGGAAGGAATTGCCAAAGGCAGAATAGGTCGCAAAGAGAACAATAGGATTGATAACAGGCGCTGTTACGAGAAAGGGAACAGCCGTGTAACTGGGAACCTTCTTTTCCAGAAAACGATTGATAATGGGGACGATTCCACATTCACAAGAAGGGAAAAGCATCCCGACAAAGGTCCCAAAAAAGATTCTCCCCCAACGATTTCGAGGGAGAAAATGATAAACCTTTTCAGGTGTGATATAAACCTCAATCAGCCCTGAAACAATACTTCCTATCAGAACGAAGGGTAGGGCTTCAATGATAATAGAGAGAAAAATAGCCCCAGTCTGAAGCACACTAGACGGGAGTTGTTGGAAAGCAGTCATCTAGTTTTTCTTTTCTGCTTTGGCTTTTTTCTCTTTGTCATCAGGAAAAGTGACTTGTTTCAAATCAGGGAGTTTCGCAAACTCTTCAAACATTTTGTCCAAGTCGTCTCGTTTTGTAAATTTTACAGCCATAGGTGTACCTCGATTCTAAATTCTACCTCTATTATACTATTATTTTAAGGAAAAGGGAAAAGTTAAAATTGAGTATCTAACGAATAATAGAGCTTTATAAATCCTGATTAAGTCTGGTAGATTGAGAAAGTTTGACAAAAAAGTAGATAGTGCTAGAATAACGTTAACGAAAGACATTTGAGGGCAGAAAGGTTCCTGCCGCACCTTGAAAAAGGTATCTGAGATGCTGGGTACACCGAGCAGCCAAGTGTCCGTTATTTCAAATGAGGGAGCTTAAATGCTCCTTTTTTGTTTAAAAATTTCAAAAAAGATTATCCCCACCGTAAGCTCAGGTTTGCGATTTTTTATTTGCTCTGAAAATTGATTCGTTAACTTCAATAAATAGCTTTATAAAGCGTTTTGTAAAAAATAAAAACAGTGCAATTAATCACTGATCCTTTTGTAAACTATTAGAATTAAATTGCAACCTTCTCAATGAATAGAATATTGAAATGAAGTAAATTTATTTCCCAACTTATGTTTTAAAATTGTAAGAGCTAATTTGAAACGTTTAGCTTGTGGTATAATAGATTCATGGATAAAAAATATGAAAAAATCTCCCAGGATTTGGGAGTGACGTTAAAGCAAATTGATACCGTTCTAAGTTTGACAGCTGAAGGGGCTACTATTCCCTTTATCGCACGTTATCGCAAGGACATGACTGGTAGTTTGGATGAGGTGGCGATTAAGGCCATTATCGACTTGGATAAAAGTCTGACCAATCTCAATGACCGCAAGGAAGCTGTCTTGGCTAAGATTCAAGAACAAGGCAAGTTGACCAAGGAGTTGGAAGAAGCTATCTTAGCTGCTGAAAAATTAGCAGACGTAGAAGAACTCTATCTTCCATACAAGGAAAAACGTCGGACCAAGGCAACTATTGCTCGTGAAGCTGGACTCTTCCCTCTTGCTCGCTTGATTTTGCAGAATGTAGCTGGCTTAGATAAAGAAGCTGAAAAGTTTGTCTGTGAAGGATTTGCGACTGGTAAGGAGGCCTTGGCTGGTGCAGTTGATATCTTGGTCGAAGCCTTATCGGAAGATGTCAATTTACGCGCTCTAACTTATCAAGAGGTGCTGAGACACTCTAAACTCACTTCTCAAGTCAAGGATGAAAGTCTTGATGAAAAGCAGGTTTTTCAGATTTATTATGATTTTTCAGAGACGGTTGGAACTATGCAGGGTTATCGTACCTTAGCCCTCAATCGTGGTGAGAAATTAGGTATCTTGAAGGTCAGTTTTGAACATGCAACAGATCGTATTCTAGCATTCTTTGCTGCTCGTTTTAAGGTAAAAAATACCTATATTGATGAAGTAGTTCAGCAATCTGTTAAGAAAAAAGTCTTGCCTGCTATCGAGCGCCGTATTCGGACAGAATTAACTGAAAAGGCAGAAGAGGGAGCTATTCAACTCTTTTCTGACAATCTGCGCAATCTGCTCTTGGTTGCTCCGCTGAAAGGGCGCGTGGTTCTTGGATTTGATCCTGCCTTTCGAACAGGTGCCAAGCTAGCTGTCGTGGATGCAACAGGAAAAATGCTGACAACTCAGGTCATTTATCCTGTCAAACCAGCATCAGCTCGTCAAATCGAAGAAGCAAAGAAAGATTTGGCAGATTTGATTGGTCAATACAGTGTAGAAATTATTGCCATCGGAAATGGGACGGCCAGTCGTGAAAGTGAAGCCTTTGTGGCGGAAGTTCTTAAAGATTTTCCTGAGGTTAGTTATGTCATTGTCAATGAAAGCGGTGCTTCTGTCTATTCTGCCAGTGAACTTGCTCGTCAGGAGTTTCCAGATTTGACAGTTGAAAAACGCTCTGCGATCTCTATCGCTCGTCGTTTGCAAGACCCCCTTGCTGAATTGGTCAAAATCGATCCAAAGTCAATTGGTGTCGGTCAGTACCAGCACGATGTCAGCCAGAAGAAATTGTCTGACAGTCTGGACTTTGTCGTGGATACGGTTGTTAACCAAGTCGGTGTCAACATCAATACAGCCAGTCCTGCTCTTCTTTCACACGTAGCTGGACTCAATAAAACCATTTCTGAAAATATTGTCAAATACCGTGAGGAGGAAGGAAAAATCACTTCACGAGCTCAAATTAAGAAGGTTCCGCGTCTGGGGGCCAAGGCCTTTGAACAGGCAGCTGGTTTCCTTCGTATCCCTGAAAGTAGCAATATCCTTGATAATACAGGAGTTCACCCAGAAAATTACGCTGCCGTTAAGGAACTCTTCAAACGTTTGGACATTACAGACTTGAATGAAGAAGCCCAAGGCAAACTCAAGTCCCTTTCAGTCAAAGATATGGCGCAAGAGCTAGACCTTGGTCCCGAAACTCTTAAAGATATCATTGCAGATCTTCTCAAACCAGGTCGAGATTTCCGTGATTCCTTTGATGCACCTGTGCTTCGCCAAGATGTCCTAGATATCAAAGACTTAGTGGTTGGTCAGAAGCTAGAAGGTGTGGTGCGTAACGTCGTTGACTTCGGTGCCTTCGTTGATATTGGAATTCACGAGGATGGTTTGATTCATATTTCCCACATGAGTCGCAAATTTATTAAACACCCTAGTCAAGTGGTATCCGTTGGTGATTTGGTGACAGTCTGGGTTAAGAAAATTGATACTGAACGTGAAAAAGTCAATCTGTCGCTCCTCGCTCCAAATGAAACTGACTGATTACGTTAAGCAGGTTTCACTAGAAGACTTCGGCAGACATTTTATCCATCATGTCCAGTGGAATAGGCGTCTACGTTCGACAGGTGGGCGATTTTTTCCAAAAGATGGGCATTTGGATTTTAATCCCAAGGTTTATCAGGAACTGGGTCTGGATGTTTTTAGGAAAATTGTCCGACATGAACTCTGTCATTATCACCTCTATCATTATCACCTCTATTTTCAAGGGAAGGGCTATCAACACAAGGATCGGGATTTTAAGGAACTTTTGAAAGCAGTGGATGGATTACGCTTTGTACCAACCTTGCCAAATAGCAACTCCAAGCCAATCAAGCTTTATCGATGTCAATTCTGCCAGCAAAGGTATCAGCGCAAGAGAAGGATTGATACCAAACGCTATCGCTGTGGACTTTGTCGAGGTAAATTGCTTCTGATAAATCAGCCTGAGGACTGATGAAAGCCGAGCCTACCCGTGATATACTATGTCTAACCTAGCAGAAAGAGGAAAAATCATGAACAGTAAATTTTATAAAATGAGACGAAATCGCATGATTTCAGGAGTTTTGGCAGGTTTGTCAGACAAGTGGAACTTTGATGTTACCCTTGTTCGTTTCTTGTTTGCCATTTTTACAGTTGCAAACTTTGGACTTGGCGTGATTATCTATATCATCCTAGCTTCTATCATGCCTACCAAGGAAGAAATCGAAGCAGAAATGTACGGAACAGGCCCACGTAAACGCAAAGAAGCCCAAGCCATTGACGATAATGAAGGCTGGTTTTGGTGAGGTTCTACAAAAGATTAAGAATAAGCAAAAAGCTTTAAATCAATAGTCTAAACTGCTTGATTTAAAGCTTTTTTACTTTTAATAATATTTCGCCAGTCTCATCTGTAAACTAAAAATATTATTTTGAACTTAGATTTCTAATCTGATTTTTCATGCTGAGACAATACATTTTTTGATAAATGATGGATACTGATAACAACTGATAGCCAGCAAATAGCATAAGCAGTAGCTGTAAATTGTGTACCGATAAAGTGTGTCTTTTCAACTAAGAGCTGACCGATGAATGGAGAGAGGAGATAGAGAAGTCCGATGAGTATATGTTCTTTGTGTTTCATTAAAAATGAACTCTCCCTTCATGATATACATATTTATAGTGATTATAAACGTAGGAACCTCCCAAATTTACGCTAGCGCTTTCTCCTATTCCAATATTCAGTCCTCCGCTTAAAGTTGTAGTACCGTTATCAAAGAAATCTCCATTAATTATATAGAATATTCTATCAGCCTGTTCTAAATTGACATACAATGAACCAGAAAACTGTTTTGACATTCCATTATAATTTCTATTTATTTCTGTTCTTAATATTCTTATAATACCATGATAAGTTCCATATTCGCTTGTTTCGCAGTAGAAAGAAATAGATGGTTTATAGGAGTTTGTAACAGTTATTTGAGTAGAAATTGTTCTATATGTCTGTGAAGAGCGTTCGTATAAATTTATACCAAGTAAATCTGATGCTTGTTCCAATGTGATATCATAATCAGTCGCGTATTGATTCACAAGTTGTTGAGCTGTCATAGTTTCGCTCACTATTGTATTAGTATCATCTGCAAAAACAGATGAATAGAAAAATAGTGAAAGGATAGCAAAAAAAGTAATCAAGATTTTTTTCATAATATCCACACTTTCTGGAAAAGAGCTAAAATAAATTTTTAGTAGAAATATTTTGGTAATAAAGTGATAGTTAAAATAAGCTTACTCAAATTATAGTTTCCGATTTTTTCTCCTTTCTAAAGTAAGCCCTTTCATAATTATATTATATAATTTTTATAGTAAAAAGTCAATTGATTTATTGCATAGTGAAATGAAATAAAAACTCAATAATTGATTGGGAAATTCAAACCAATTTCTAATAATATTTTAGAAGCTACAGTGTACTTCTCTAGATTAAATCTGCTTACATTTCCCCCAATCTTACAAAAATGTAAGATTAAAGTCTCTTTTGTAAGGTTAGGTTATGGCAAGCAGTCTTTTTTTGATGTAAACTAGACTCATAAAGAACAAAGGAGTAACATCATGAAACAAATCTTACATAAGAAAACAAGAAAACCAAGCCACAAAGATATCGAGCGCGTTCAGCTGGGATGCGCTATGATGCAAGCAACATTTCATTTGATGGGATATTAAGAAAGGAGATTCTCATGACACTTTTAGATGTAAAACACGTTCAAAAAATTTATAAAACTCGTTTTCAGGGCAACCAAGTAGAGGCACTCAAGGATATTCACTTTACCGTAGAAAAGGGTGACTACGTTGCCATCATGGGTGAGTCTGGTTCTGGTAAATCAACTTTGCTCAATATTCTAGCTATGCTGGATAAACCAACTCGTGGTCAGGTTTACTTGAATGGAACTGACACCGCAACCATTAAAAATTCACAGGCTTCTAGCTTCCGTCGTGAAAAATTGGGCTTTGTCTTCCAGGACTTTAACTTGCTAGATACTCTGTCTGTTAAGGACAATATCTTGCTTCCGCTTGTCTTGTCAAGAAGACCTATTACGGAAATGATGAAGAAATTGGTGGTAACAGCTGAGAATCTGGGAATCAACCAATTGCAAGAGAAGTACCCTTACGAGATTTCAGGTGGTCAGAAACAGCGTGTGGCAGTAGCCCGCGCCATCATCACAGAACCTGAAATTCTCCTTGCGGATGAGCCAACAGGCGCCCTTGACTCCAAATCATCTGCAGCTCTTCTTGATGTTTTTGATGAAATCAATGAGCGTGGCCAAACCATTCTTATGGTAACCCACTCCACAGCAGCAGCTAGCAGAGCTAAACGTGTACTCTTTATCAAAGACGGCATTCTTTACAACCAAATCTACCGTGGAGAGAAGACAGAACGTCAGATGTTCCAAGAAATCTCTGATACCTTGACTGTCATGGCAAGCGAGGTGAATTAGTATGTTTCGATTAACCAATAAATTAGCGGTATCGAACTTGATTAAAAACCGCAAACTCTACTATCCTTTTGCGCTGGCTGTTCTCTTGGCGGTCACTGTCACCTATCTCTTTTACTCTCTAACCTTCAATCCAAAGATTGCTGAAATCCGTGGAGGAACAACCATTCAGGCTACACTTGGATTTGGTATGTTTGTCGTCACCCTTGCGTCAGCCATTATCGTCCTCTATGCCAATAGTTTTGTCATGAAAAACCGTTCCAAGGAACTGGGAATTTATGGTATGTTAGGCTTGGAGAAGCGTCATCTAATCAGTATGACCTTTAAGGAGTTAGTGCTATTTGGGATTCTAACTGTTGGAGCAGGTATCGGTATTGGAGCCTTGTTTGACAAGTTAATTTTCGCTTTCTTGCTCAAACTGATGAAATTGAAGGTTGAGCTGGTCGCTACCTTCCAAATGAATGTTGTCATTGCAGTACTTGTTGTCTTTGGATTGATTTTCCTAGGCCTCATGTTCCTGAATGCCCTTCGAATCGCCCGTATGAATGCCCTCCAGCTCTCTCGTGAGAAAGCTAGCGGTGAGAAAAAAGGTCGTTTCCTTCCTCTCCAAACTATTCTTGGTTCCATAAGTTTAGGGATTGGCTATTATCTTGCCCTTACGGTAAACGATCCTCTTACAGCCCTAACAACCTTCTTCCTAGCTGTTTTGCTGGTTATCTTTGGTACTTATCTATTGTTTAATGCAGGGATTACAGTCTTCCTACAAATCTTAAAGAAAAACAAGAAATACTATTACCAACCTAATAACCTCATATCTGTTTCCAACTTGATTTTCCGTATGAAGAAAAATGCGGTTGGACTAGCAACCATCGCTATTTTGTCAACAATGGTTTTGGTAACCATGTCAGCAGCGACAAGTATTTTCAATGCTTCAGAATCCTTTAAAAAAGTGATGAATCCGCATGACTTTGGAATTACTGGAAAAAATGTTGAAAAAGAAGATTTGGACAAACTCTTGAGCCAGTTTGCAAGTGATAAAGGTTATAGTGTCAAAGAGAAAGAAGTGCTTCATTACAGTGACTTTGGTATTGCAAATCAAGAAGGAACCAAGTTAACTATTTTTGAAAAAGGACAAAACCGTGTCCAACCCAAAACAGTTTTCATGGTATTTGACCAAAAAGATTATGAAAATATGACTGGTCAAAAACTGTCTCTATCAGGAAATGAGGTCGGTCTCTTTGCCAAAAATGACGGACTGAAAGGACAGAAAGCTCTAACTCTAAATGATCATCAATTTTCTGTCAAAGAAGAATTTAATAAAGATTTCATTGTGAACCATGTTCCAAATCAGTTTAATATCTTGACTACTGATTACAATTACCTTGTTGTTCCAGATTTACAAGCCTTTTTGGACCAATTCCCAGATTCGGCTATCTATAATCAGTTTTACGGTGGTATGAATGTAATAAATGTCAGTGAAGAAGAACAACTCAAGGTCGCTGAGGAGTACGAAAAATACCTCAATCAATTTAATGCTCAATTAGACACAGAAGGTAGCTATGTTTATGGTAGCAATCTAGCAGATGCTAGTTCTCAGATGAGTGCCCTCTTTGGTGGTGTCTTCTTTATCGGTATTTTCCTATCCATTATCTTTATGGTCGGAACCGTTCTGGTCATCTACTACAAACAAATTTCTGAAGGCTATGAAGACCGTGAACGCTTTATTATCTTGCAGAAAGTCGGTTTAGATCAGAAGCAAATCAAGCAAACCATTAACAAACAGGTTTTAACTGTTTTCTTCCTTCCTTTGCTCTTTGCCTTCATACATCTAGCCTTTGCCTACCATATGCTTAGCTTGATTTTAAAAGTGATTGGTGTACTGGATACGACTATGATGTTGATTGTAACCTTGTCTATCTGCGCTATCTTCCTCATCGCCTATGTGCTGATTTTCATGATTACTTCAAGAAGCTATCGCAAGATTGTGCAAATGTAAAAAAGATACCTCGATTTTGAAATCGAGGTATTTCTTGTATTTTATACTCAATGAAAATCAAAGAGCAAACTAGGAAGCTAGCCGCAGGTTGCTCAAAACACTGTTTTGAGGTTGTAGATAGAACTGACGAAGTCAGCTCAAAACACTGTTTTGAGGTTGTAGATAGAACTGACGAAGTCAGCTCAAAGCACTGCTTTGAGGTTGCAGATAGAACTGACGAAGTCAGCTCAAAACACCGTTTTGAGGTTGCAGATAGAACTGACGAAGTCAGTAACATATATACGGCAAGGCGAAGCTGATGTGGTTTGAAGAGATTTTCGAAGAGTATTAAATGCTGAAAAGTTGTCCTAGCAGAAAGGTAACTCCCATGGTCAAGAGGCCAATAGCGAGGTTCCGAATCATCGCTGTTCTAGTCGGAGCCTTTCCAAGTTTGGCACTAGTGTAACCAGTGAGAAGAAGGGCCACACCGACGATAAGGACAGTAGCAGGGATACGGTATTCACTTGGGAAAATGGTTACTGAAAGCATTGGAGGCAAACTTCCAAGGAAAAAAGAAATAAAGCTAGAGATGGCAGCATGCCAAGGATTGGTAAACTCTTCATACTCAATCCCATATTTTTCCTCTACCAAAGCCTTGAGTGGATTTTTTAGAAAGGCCTTGTTAGTCAAGAGTTGGGCAGAGGTTTCACATTCTCCATTTTGGATATAGGCAGCATAAAGGGACTTTTTGGCTAGTTCCATATCTTGGTCTAGCAAGACTTGCTCACGCGCAACGGCCGCTTCCTCGGTATCTTTTTGAGTTGAAACGGACACATATTCTCCGCCAGCCATTGAAAAGGCACCAGCTAAGATAGCCGCAAATCCTGATAAAAAGATAATCCAGATATTGCTCGTAGCACTAGCAACCCCAATAACCACACCAGCAATGGAAATAATTCCATCGTTAGCACCAAGAACACCCGCACGCAGGATATTTAAACGACCTGTAAAATTTGAATCGATTTCGTGATTTGTTTCTGACATACTATTCTCCTTTTTATCCAGTATAAAGGAAAGAGGTAATGAAATCAATCTTTTAAAAGTATCTGAAAAAAGTTGCACGATTTTAATGATATAAAAATGTCGACATCTTCTCTGATAGATCAAACACTGGAGGTAAAGAGTATAGAATAGCATAAAAAATTTTAAATTAAATACGATAAACATTTTGTTCACTTTATAATCGTTTACAAGAGAATAATTAGTATTAAATCAAATAAAATCCAAATATTTTGCGAACTTTTTTATATTTTTTTCGTAAACGGCTTTACAAGTTCTTAAAAACATGATATAGTAATAAAGCTTAGAAAATGAGAAGATGTTTTCTAGCAAATATAAACCCGAGTAAAAAATGCCTACGGACAGGCAGGGTTGAATGCCGAAGCGTGGTTGAAAAACCACATTATTGATAGGGTTAAAAGCCTACTTTTATAAGTTGATGTTAGGACACTTGTCCTAATTCATAAATTTTTAGTGTGGTGAAAGCACACGTCATCTTGTGAAACGATCAATAAAGTACGTAATATTTGCTACTAGAGAGTTAGGAAACATCGGGAACAGACATACTCAACAGAAACAAACATAAAAACGTCAGAAGATTGCAGAGCAGGTGAAAACCTGCTCTTTTTTCATGAGTCAACCTTTAGTTCCTTAGTTTTCATAAGGTCCTAAAAATATGGAAAGGAGTATGTCTTGAAAGAGTTAGATCAAAACCAAGCCCCAATTTATGAGGCCTTGGTGAAGTTACGCAAGAAAAGGATTGTTCCCTTTGATGTTCCAGGTCACAAGCGTGGACGGGGAAATCCAGAACTTGTCGAACTCTTAGGAGAAAGATGTGTAGGCATTGATGTTAATTCGATGAAACCCTTGGATAATCTGGGGCACCCCATTTCGATTATTCGAGATGCAGAGGAGCTGGCTGCAGATGCTTTTGGAGCTAGCCATGCCTTTCTCATGATTGGAGGAACAACTTCATCGGTGCAGACTATGATTCTGTCAACCTGCAAGGCAGGAGATAAGATTATTCTGCCACGAAATGTCCATAAATCTGCTATCAATGCGCTGGTTCTATGTGGTGCTATTCCCATCTATATCGAGATGAGTGTAGATACTAAGATTGGTATCGCTTTAGGTCTTGAAAATGACCGAGTAGCACAGGCCATAAAGGACCATCCAGATGCCAAGGCCATTTTGATTAACAATCCTACTTACTACGGCATCTGTTCAGACCTAAAAGGGTTGACAGAAATGGCTCATGAAGCTGGCATGATGGTTTTAGTAGATGAGGCCCACGGAGCGCATTTGCATTTTACTGATAAATTGCCGGTATCTGCTATGGATGCAGGTGCTGATATGGCAGCAGTTTCTATGCATAAGTCTGGTGGGAGTTTGACACAAAGTTCGCTTCTTTTAATCGGGGAGCAGATGAATCCTGAGTACGTTCGTCAGATCATCAACCTGACCCAGTCAACATCCGCCTCTTACTTATTGATGGCTAGTTTGGATATTTCGCGTCGCAACTTGGCCCTACGCGGTAAAGAATCCTTTGAGAAAGTCATTGAGCTATCCGAGTACGCTCGTCGTGAAATCAATGCCATAGGTGGCTACTATGCCTACTCAAAAGAGTTAATAGACGGTGTTTCGGTTTGCGATTTTGACGTGACCAAGCTGTCAGTTTACACTCAGGGTATTGGCTTAACAGGTATCGAGGTTTATGACCTCCTACGAGACGAATACGACATTCAGATCGAGTTTGGTGATATTGGCAATATCTTGGCCTATATTTCGATTGGTGACCGTATCCAAGACATCGAGCGCTTGGTTGGTGCTCTTGCTGATATCAAGAGACTCTACTCAAGAGATGGGAAGGACTTGATAGCTGGAGAATATATCCAGCCCGAGTTAGTGCTGTCTCCACAGGAAGCCTTCTATTCAGAGAGAAGAAGTTTGTCTTTAGACGAATCTGTTGGACAAGTCTGTGGAGAATTTGTTATGTGTTACCCTCCAGGAATCCCTATCTTGGCTCCTGGTGAACGCATTACACGTGAAATTGTAGACTATATCCAATTTGCCAAGGAACGTGGTTGCTCCCTCCAAGGGACGGAAGATCCTGAGGTCAATCACATCAACGTCATTAAGAGAAAGGAGAACTAGATGGATTTATGGTTTTCTGAAGTTCATACTCCAGATGTGAAATTGTCCCTGAGAACAGCCAAGCAACTCTACGCTGGTAAAAGTGAATGGCAGGATATCGAGGTTCTTGACACTCCCGCTTTTGGAAAGATTTTGATTTTAAATGGGCATGTTTTGTTCTCAGATGCGGATGATTTTGTCTACAACGAAATGACGGTTCACGTTCCCATGGCTGTCCACCCCAATCCCAAGAAAGTCTTGGTTATTGGGGGTGGCGACGGAGGTGTTGCCCAAGTATTAACACTTTATCCTGAGCTGGAACAAATCGATATCGTTGAACCAGATGAAATGTTGGTTGAGGTCTGTCGTGAGTATTTCCCAGATTTTGCCGCAGGGCTAGATGATCCTCGTGTTACTATTTACTACCAAAATGGGCTACGCTTTTTGCGAAACTGCGAAGATGATTACGATATTATCATCAACGATGCCACTGATCCATTTGGACATACGGAAGGGCTCTTTACCAAGGAATTTTACGGTAATAGTTATCGGGCTCTGAAGGAAGACGGTATCATGATTTACCAGCATGGGAGTCCCTTCTTTGATGAGGATGAGTCGGCTTGCCGTAGCATGCATCGCAAGGTCAATCAAGCCTTTCCAATCAGTCGGGTTTATCAGGCACATATCCCAACTAGCCCAGCTGGCTATTGGTTGTTTGGATTTGCATCGAAAAAATACCACCCTGTCAAAGATTTTGACAAGGAAGGCTGGAAAAAACGCCAGCTTTTCACAGAATACTACACTGCAAATTTACACGTGGGAGCCTTTATGTTACCCAAGTATGTTGAGGACATTTTAGAAGAAGAGGAAGGAAAAAAATGAGTCGTTTATTAGTTATTGGATGTGGGGGCGTTGCCCAAGTTGCTATTTCAAAGATTTGCCAAGATAGCGAAACCTTTACAGAGATTATGATTGCCAGTCGTACTAAGTCAAAATGTGATGACTTGAAGGCTAAACTGGAAGGCAAAACAAGTACAAAGATTGAAACAGCAGCACTTGATGCTGATAAGGTAGAAGAAGTGATTGCCCTGATTGAAAGCTATAAACCAGAAGCTGTTTTGAACGTAGCTTTACCATATCAAGATTTAACCATTATGGACGCTTGTTTGGCAACAGGTGTTCACTATATCGATACAGCCAACTACGAAGCAGAAGACACAGAAGATCCTGAGTGGCGTGCTATCTACGAAAAACGCTGTAAGGAACTTGGATTTACGGCCTACTTTGACTACTCATGGCAATGGGCTTACCAAGAGAAATTCAAAGAAGCAGGCTTGACCGCCCTGCTTGGTTCAGGTTTTGACCCAGGTGTGACTAGTGTCTTTTCAGCTTATGCCCTCAAACACTATTTTGATGAAATCCATTATATCGACATTTTAGACTGTAATGGTGGTGACCACGGTTATCCATTTGCGACAAACTTTAACCCAGAAATCAATCTACGCGAGGTTTCTGCACCAGGTTCTTACTGGGAAGATGGGAAATGGGTTGAGGTTGAAGCTATGTCTATCAAGCGTGAGTACGATTTCCCTCAAGTTGGACAAAAAGATATGTATCTCCTTCACCATGAAGAAATCGAATCATTGGCCAAAAACATTCCTGGAGTCAAACGCATTCGTTTCTTTATGACTTTTGGTCAATCTTACTTGACGCACATGAAATGTCTTGAAAATGTCGGTCTCCTTCGTACGGATACCATTAACTTTAACGGCCAAGAAATTGTTCCAATCCAATTTTTGAAAGCCTTGCTTCCAGATCCTGCTAGCCTTGGCCCACGCACTGTTGGAAAAACCAATATTGGCTGTATTTTTACAGGTGTCAAAGACGGTGTTGAAAAGACCATCTACATCTACAATGTTTGTGACCATCAGGAATGTTACGCAGAAGTTGGTTCGCAAGCGATTTCTTACACGACAGGCGTTCCAGCCATGATTGGGACAAAATTGGTTATGAACGGAACTTGGAAACAAGCTGGAGTGTATAACCTTGAAGAGTTGGATCCAGATCCATTCATGGAAGCTTTGAATGAGTATGGTTTGCCTTGGGTTGTGGTTGAAAATCCACAAATGGTGGACTGATGAAGTTAGAACAAGTACCAACACCAGCTTATGTCATTGACTTGGCCAAGTTAGAAGCTAATTGCCGTATCCTACAATATGTACAAGAAGAAGCTGGCTGCAAGGTTTTGCTTGCCCAGAAGGCCTATTCCCTCTACAAAACCTATCCCTTGATTAGCCAGTATCTATCCGGTACAACTGCAAGTGGTCTCTACGAGGCTAAATTAGCAAGGGAAGAATTTTCTGGTGAAGTCCATGTTTTTGCACCAGCTTTCAAGGAATCAGATATGGAAGAGCTACTGCAAATATCTGACCATATCGTCTTCAACTCGGAGAGACAGTTGCGTAAACACGGTTCTCGTTGCCGAGATGCCGGTATTAGTGTCGGTCTGCGCCTCAACCCTCAGTGTTCAACTCAAGGTGACCACGCGCTCTATGACCCTTGTGCACCTGGTTCCCGTTTTGGAGTAACTTCAGACAAGATACCGAGTGATTTGCTGGAATTGGTAGACGGTCTTCATTTTCACACCCTTTGCGAGCAGGGAGCAGATGATTTACAGACAACTTTGAAAGCAGTAGAAGCGCAGTTTGGTTCGTACTTACATGAGGTCAAATGGCTCAATATGGGTGGTGGTCACCACATCACAAGAGAAGGTTACGATGTGGATTTGCTGATTTCAGAAATCAAGCGTATCCGAGAAACTTACAATCTTGAAGTCTATATCGAGCCCGGGGAAGCTATTGCGCTCAATGCAGGTTATCTAGCAACTGAAGTATTGGATATTGTAGAAAACGGTATGGAAATCTTGGTTTTAGATGCCTCTGCGACCTGCCATATGCCTGACGTACTTGAGATGCCCTATCGTCCACCTTTGAGAAATGGCTTTGAGGCACAGGAAAAAGCCCATACCTACAGACTTTCTTCTAATACCTGTCTGACGGGCGATGTGATTGGTGATTATAGCTTTGAAAATCCAGTCCAAATCGGAGACAGACTTTATTTCGAAGACATGGCCATTTATTCTTTTGTCAAAAATAATACCTTCAACGGCATTGGGCTCCCAAGCCTCTATATCATGGATAAGAATGGAGATTGTGATTTGGTCAAATCCTTTGGCTATCAAGACTTTAAAGGGAGATTATCATGATGGACAGTCCAAAAAAATTAGGCTATCGTATGCCAGCAGAGTATGAACCACACCATGGTACCCTCATGATATGGCCGACTCGACCAGGTTCATGGCCCTTTCAAGGTAAGGCAGCTAAAAAGGCTTTTAGCCAGATTATAAAAACCATAGCAGAAGGGGAAAGAGTCTATCTTTTGGTGGAGCAAGATTATCTATCTGAAGCCCAATCCTATCTTGGAGACAAGGTCGTTTATTTAGACATTCCCACCAATGATGCCTGGGCGCGTGATACAGGTCCGACTATTCTTGTCAATGATGAAGGCCAGAAATTAGCCGTGGACTGGTCTTTCAATGCCTGGGGTGGTGCAGTCGATGGTCTTTATCAAGACTATGAAGATGATGACCAAGTAGCCAGTCGTTTTGCTGAGGCCTTGGCAATTCCTGTTTACGATGCCAAACCTTTTGTCCTGGAAGGCGGAGCGATACATAGCGATGGTCAAGGAACCATTCTCGTGACTGAAAGTTGTCTTCTGAGCCCTGGTCGCAATCCTCATCTTAGTAAGGAAGAAATCGAAAATACCTTATTAGAGTGCCTTGGAGCTGAAAAAGTTATCTGGCTGCCTTATGGTATTTATCAGGACGAAACCAATGAACACGTTGATAATGTTGCAGCCTTTGTTGGTCCTGCTGAGCTTGTTTTGGCTTGGACGGACGACGAAAGTGATCCTCAATATGCCATGTCTGCAGCTGATTTAGCGCTTTTAGAAAAGGAAACAGATGCAAAAGGACGGAAGTTTACCATTCATAAATTGCCTATCCCTGCAATTCGACAAGTTGTCACTGAGGACGATTTACCAGGCTATACTTATGAAGAAGGAGAAGAAGAGAGATACGCAGGTGAAAGGCTTGCTGCTTCCTATGTCAATTTCTATATTGCTAACAAGGCAGTCTTGGTTCCCCAGTTTGAGGATGTAAACGACCAAGTGGCCTTAGATATCCTCAGTAAGTGTTTCCCAGACCGTAAAGTTGTCGGAATTCCAGCCAGAGATATTCTTTTAGGTGGTGGCAATATCCACTGTATCACCCAACAAATCCCAGAATAGGAGAAAAAGATGAGAAATGTAAAAGTTTCAGCCATTCAGATGCAATGCGCTAAAGATGTTGAAACGAATATTCAAACAGCTGAACGTTTAGTTCGACAAGCTGCTGAGCAAGGAGCCCAAATTATTCTCTTGCCTGAGTTGTTTGAACGTCCCTATTTCTGTCAGGAACGTCAGTATGACTACTACCAGCATGCCCAGTCGATGACAGACAATACAGCTATTCAGCATTTTAAAACCATTGCCAAGGAGCTAAAGGTCGTTTTACCAATCAGTTTCTATGAAAAAGATGGCAATGTCTTGTATAACTCTATTGCTGTCATTGATGCAGATGGGGAAGTGCTGGGTGTTTATCGAAAGACCCACATACCAGATGACCATTATTATCAAGAAAAGTTCTATTTCACGCCTGGTAACACTGGTTTCAAGGTCTGGGATACTCGCTATGCTAAGATTGGGATCGGTATCTGTTGGGATCAATGGTTCCCTGAAACAGCGCGCTGTCTTGCATTGAATGGTGCTGAATTGCTCTTTTATCCTACAGCAATCGGTTCAGAGCCGATTTTGGATACAGATAGTTGTGGCCATTGGCAACGTACCATGCAAGGACACGCAGCAGCAAATATTGTTCCAGTCATCGCAGCAAATCGTTATGGCTTGGAAGAAGTCGCTCCAAGTGAGGAAAATGGCGGACAGAGTTCCAGTCTTGACTTCTACGGTTCATCCTTTATGACGGATGAAACAGGAGCTATTCTAGAGCAAGCTGAAAGACAAGCTGAAGCTGTTCTGTTAGCTACTTATGACCTAGACAAGGGAGCAAGCGAACGCTTAAACTGGGGCTTGTTTCGAGATAGAAGACCCGAAATGTATCAACGTATTACAGACTAGTATGGGAGAAATGAGAGATTCATTCTGCTAGACTAACTTCTTATTAGCAACTATAAGATACTAGGTCATCTAGCAAGTGAATTTTATATTTTCACTCTCCAAGGCTTTCTCGCGCTTTTATGCGAGGAGCTTTTCTATTTAAGCTTTATCAATAAAACATGCTATAATAGTTGCAGAAAGGTTGGTATTTATGGCTAGGATATTGGTTATTGAAGACAATAGTGACATTCAAGAGATTTTACGAACACTTCTTACTAAGGAGCATGAGGTGATTCAAGCCTTTTCCGGTACAGAAGGAATCATGCGTTTTGACCAAGGTGGGATTGACCTCGTTTTGCTCGATATCATGCTTCCTGGGAAAAATGGGGATCAGGTTTTAAAAGCCATCAGGGAACAAAGTCAAATTCCAGTTATTATGCTAACGGCTTTGAGCGATAAGAAGTTAATCAGCCAATACCTCTTAGACGGTGCCAACGATTACATAGTCAAACCTTTTGATTTGGATGAAGTCTTTGCTAGAGTGACTGTTCAGTTACGTCAAAGTGCAGAAAAACAGCCTATGGAAATAGGAAAAACTGAAAATCTGCCACAAAACTTGAAAAATATCCAGTTTGATGCCGAAAGTTTTGAAATCAAAAATAGTCAGGAAACGATTCGCCTTGCCAAGAAAGAATGCTTGATTCTCCAAACTCTCCTTAAACATCCTAAGAAAATTTTTACCAAGGAAGAACTTTATGAATTGGTCTGGGAGGAGAGCTATCTACCGGGAGATAATACTCTTAATACGCATTTGAGTAATCTTCGTAAAAAATTAAACCAGCTTGACCCAAATCAAGAATATATTGAAACCATCTGGGGAGTTGGGGTAAGATTAAAAGGAGACAAGCAATGACCTACATGATAATCTTTGTTCTACTGATACTCCTAATTATTTTATCGATTGTATTAATTCGCTACCATCTAGCACTTAAAAACTTGAGTCAACAGATTGAAGACAAGATTCTCACAGGTAGTATGAAAAGAGTCGGAGTCAGCATTTTTTCCAAACATTTTTTACATCTCTACCAGCAGATTGAGAATCTATTTCAGGAAGTGGAACAATCTCGACTGGTTATGAAAAGGGAAAAGCAGACTCTGGATATGGCCATCAGCAATATCGCCCATGATATTCGGACACCTCTGACTATCGCTTCAGGCTACACGCAACAATTGATAAAATCTCCTGAAGACAAAGCAGAAACCTTACAAAAAATCGCCCAGCATCTTGATTTAGTTTCCAAACGTTTGGAGGCTCTCCTAGAATACCGTCGTTTGATGGAAGGAGCTGTCAAACCGAAACTGGAAGAAGTGGATCTTTCAGCTTTTATCACCAAAAAGACTTTGGCTTATTATGATGTTTTTCAGGCGGCAAATATCATGCTTGATTTTAAGGTTGAAACTGGTCTGAAAATGAGGACTGATGAAAACTTGCTGGATCGAATTTTACAAAATCTGCTTGGAAATGTTCTCAAGCATGGCAAGGAAGAAGCACTTCTATCTTTGAGAAAGGAAGAGGAACAGCTTGTCTTAGAGATTGCAAACCTTGTCAAACAGCCCATCAAAAGAATAGAAAATCTCAGCAATCGTTTTTATTCTGAAAATCTATCTGATACGGAAGAATCCTCTGGTTTAGGACTTTATATCACTGAGGAATTATGCCATCTTCTCGGTGCAGATATGAAACTAAGCACAGATGGGCAATGGTTGTCGGTTTTCATTTACTTTTAACGAAAAGAACCCACCTCTGTAGCTAGAGGAGGTCATTTTTTTATAGACTTTTCTTTTTGAAAACTGCCAGTCCACTTAGATTAAAGATTACAATAACAGCTAAGGTAACTATAAGTGTATAGAAAATGGATTCACTATTAGCAGTCATAGCATAGAAAAACTGCAATGATAAATATGGCAAAATTTTGATACTTGGGAAGATGAGCATTGGCATAGAAAGTAAGATAGAGCTGACCAAATAGCCAATAAATACTGCAAGATAAGAATGACTCACATAGAGAATAAAGGAAACAATGGAAAGCCAAGCAAGGAGGCAAAGGAATTGAAGGAAAATGGTTGTTAATAGATTGCCAATAAAGCCATCAGGCATGGTTCCAAATCCATTTAAGATAGTTGCTGGAATAAAGGCAATCACAAGGCTGATGATAACTTGCAAGAGTGCAATACAAGCCACTACAAAGGCTTTGGCAAGGAAAAACTCTGTACGAGAAACCCCTACTGTCAAACCATTTTTATAGAGCTTTCCGATTAAATCAACACCGAGAACTAGACAAGTTAGAACAATACAGAGAAAAACGAGGTTTGAACCTTGACTAGATGCGTTAATCAGGGCTTGTACACCGTCCCAACCATGGGTTGGAATGTCTGGCTCTTCTGTCTGGATTGCCATCAGATGGCCCGTGGCTCCTATACTTGCTCCCATTAGCATGAGAGTAAAGAGAATAAATTCTGTAATCCAGAATCCTTTGGAACGGAAAAGACGGTAAAAGTCTGCTTGAATGGTATGTATCATGATTTTCCTCCTATTCGACCAATTGGGTGAAGTATTCTTCTAGGTTTTGACGAGCATAGTAAATCTCGTCAATGGCAACATCTGCCAAGGTTAATTCCTTAAGAATCTGTTTGACATCTTGTTCCTGACCAAAGATGTGGATTTCATTCTCAGGATTGACAACCTTGAACTGGAGCTGGATTTGTTCTTTCAATACTTGACAAGCTTTCTCTTGGTCGGCTGTCTTAAGCACAATATAATCCTCACTTAGTGTTTCAAATTCAGCTTTGCTGATTTCACGGATAATCTTGCCTTGATCTAAAATACCAAAACGATTAGCTAGGAGATAGAGTTCTGACAAGATATGGCTAGAGATGAGAATGGTTATTCCTTTTTCTTGATTGAGCCGTTGAATCATGAGTCGAAATTCTTTAATACCGATTGGGTCGAGGCCGTTGATAGGTTCATCTAAGATTAGGAAGTCTGGTTTGGAGATAAGGGCAATGGCGATACCAAGTCTTTGTTTCATTCCTAGCGAGAAATCACGAAAGACTTTCTTACCTGTATCTGCCAAACCTACATAGTCCAGGGTTTCTCGAATGACTTGATCAGCATTTGGAATATGACGAATCATACAGTAATATTTCAGATTTTGATAAGCTGTTAAGTGATTATGAGCTACAGGTGATTCGATTACTGAACCTACTCGAGATAGAGCCTTGGTCCACTCATTTTCCGTTTTGCTGGAGAAGAGGGAAATAGTTCCTTTATCCGCAAACAGTAGTTGCGTAATAATTTTTATCAAGGTGGTTTTCCCAGCTCCGTTCTTCCCGATAAGCCCATAAATATCTCCCTCTCTTATCGTTAGATGAAGATCCTGAAGGATAGCTTGTTTGTCAAAGTTTTTGGACAATCCATGAATGTCGAGTACTGTTTTCATGATTCTCTCCTTTTGATTTATTTTGTTAACTTTAGTATAAAGCATAGAAATCAAAGAAAGCTCAAGGATTTCTAAAGAGTTTCTAAAGTTTTAGGAATTCTTAAATATCAAAACCCAGTTGATATGAACTGGGCTTCTTAATTATAAAATATATTTCTCAATCGCACGCGCGACACCGTCTTCTTCGTTGCTGGCTGTAACGTCATCAGCTAGGGATTTGACATAATCGCTGGCATTTCCCATAGCAATGCCCAGCCCTGCAAACTGGAGCATTTCGATATCGTTATTAGCATCGCCCATGGCCATGATTTCTGAGGAATCAATCTTCAAAATATCTGCTAGTCGTGAAAGAGCAGTAGCCTTTGTCGTACCAAGTGGCATAGCTTCATAAATGACAGGCTGCGAACGAACTCCACTAAATCGTTGGCAGAGTTCTGTAGCAAAACGCTCTTCAAAATCGTCTGTTTGACTCTCTGTACCCAAAAACATCCCTTGGAACATCCGGTACTTGCCACTAGTCGCTTCCTCAAGAGAAATTTCAGTCAGGTCTGAAAAGACTAGCTTGGCATCATTTTGAACGATTTCAGTAGGCTTACCACCGAGGACAAAATAATGTTCCTCATCAAAAAGAGTCAACTGAACATCACTTTTTTCAGCTAGGTCATAGAGGTATTCGATGTCTGCTGGACTAAGTTCTTGCCAGTCAACTAGTCCCCAGTCACTTGTCTGGTGAGTTGAACAACCGTTGTTAACAATGACATATTCGTTCTGGAGGTCAAGCCCCAGTTTTTGATAGTAGGGGAGGACACCGAAAAGCGGGCGACCAGTACAAAGTACAAGTTTGACACCTTTTTCAATAGCTTGGTGAATAGCAGTAATATGAGCTTGTGGGATTTCCTTGGCTTCATTGAGGAGGGTTCCGTCCATATCCAAGGCTAGTAGTTTAATCATAAGACTTCCTTCTTTATCTTTTGGTATTATTATAGCATATTTTAGAAAATAAAATGGTAAAAGGAACGAGACTAATTGATTTTACAGTTTAGGATATTTAGAGAACATTTATTAGGAAAGGTTACACGTTATTCAATTAAGTAAATAATTATATTTGGTAAGCTGGTCAAAAAAACAGAGGATTTAAGATGAATAACACATTTTTCATCTTAAATCCTCTGTTCTCCTTAATTTTTTATAAATCAACTTGATTAGACGTAGGGTATGATTTATCTTCTAAATTTTCGTTTGATAATAGAGCGTTGGACTTTTAAAACAAGTAAGCTAAATCCGATTGCTGCGACAAATGCAAGAGCAGTTGATAATTTTAATGCTAAAAAGATAAAACTAAAGATAGCAATACAGATACAAAAAACAGCAATATTAACAAAAAATAGGATTTCCTTGAGATTGGCATTAGATTGTGCTTCAGGTGTATAATCTTGATAGCGAGGATTCTGATGATTTAATTCTTCTTGATAGTCTACCTCATAGGATTGTAATTTTCTTACAGGCATTATTCTCTCCTTAACTGTACATACCTATTTTATCATTTTTTAATCGGATAATTATTACAGTAAGGTTACAAAAAGAATAAAGTCCCTTTTCATTTTCAAACTATTGTTCAGGACACGATAGTTTGAAAATAATAGTACGCATAATATTAAGGTTGTTAAACACCTATTGAAAATAGATTAGTAGAAATTGAAACAGTACATTAATACTCTTTAAAACAAGTTAGCGTCATCTTGTATTAGGTATATGTTACTAATTTAGTCAGTTTTATCTACAATCAAAAAGCTTGTTCTTTGATTTTTATTGAGTATATAGACTGCAAATTGCGCTTAAAAATGGTATAATGATAAAGTTATATAGTCCCGATAAGATGGTAGGTATTTATCACTAAGAGTTTTCCTATCAGTACTTTGTAACTCGCAAAGAATGACGGCTCCAAAGTAGTCGCTCGTCATTCTACGGTTGCCGCTATAACGCGGTCACCCTATGCGCCTTACTAGCTTCAGAAATAAAAAAGTATCGTTTTTATTTCTTTCGCGTCGTAACTCTTAGAAAATGAAAATACCTACCAGTACTTTGTAACTCTATAACACTATTTTTAAGGGGGGACATTTTTATGTCAGAACGTAAATTATTCACGTCTGAGTCTGTATCTGAGGGGCATCCAGATAAGATTGCAGACCAAATTTCAGATGCTATCTTGGATGCTATTTTAGCAAAGGATCCAGAGGCGCACGTTGCTGCGGAGACAGCTGTATATACTGGTTCTGTCCATGTTTTTGGTGAAATATCTACAAATGCCTATGTGGATATTAACCGTGTGGTTCGTGATACCATTGCAGAGATTGGCTACACTAATACAGAATATGGATTTTCTGCTGAGACGGTGGGAGTCCATCCGTCACTTGTTGAGCAGTCACCGGATATCGCCCAAGGTGTTAATGAAGCCTTGGAGGTCCGTGGAAATGCTGATCAAGACCCACTTGACTTGATTGGTGCTGGTGACCAAGGTCTCATGTTTGGATTTGCAGTGGATGAAACAGAAGAGCTCATGCCATTGCCAATTTCACTCAGTCATAAATTAGTTCGTCGTTTAGCAGATCTTCGTAAATCTGGGGAAATCAGCTATCTTCGCCCAGATGCTAAATCACAAGTTACAGTTGAGTATGATGAAAATGACCGTCCAGTACGTGTGGATACAGTCGTTATTTCAACTCAGCACGATCCAGAAGTCAGCAACAAACAAATTCACAATGATGTCATTAACAAGGTTATCAAAGAAGTTATTCCAGCCTCTTACTTGGATGAGCAAACAAAATTCTTCATCAATCCTACTGGTCGTTTTGTAATCGGTGGACCTCAAGGGGACTCAGGTCTGACTGGTCGTAAGATTATCGTAGATACTTATGGTGGCTACTCTCGTCATGGTGGCGGTGCCTTCTCTGGTAAAGATGCGACTAAGGTGGATCGTTCTGCGTCATATGCGGCTCGCTATATTGCCAAGAATATTGTTGCAGCAGGTCTGGCTAAGAAGGCAGAAGTGCAATTGGCTTATGCTATCGGTGTTGCCCAGCCTGTTTCTGTCCGTATCGATACCTTTGGTACAGGAAGAGTAGCTGAAAGCAAGCTTGAAAAAGCAACTCGTCAAATCTTTGACCTTCGTCCTGCAGGGATTATCCAAATGCTGGACCTTAAGCGTCCAATTTACCGTCAAACAGCGGCTTATGGACACATGGGACGTACAGATATTGACCTTCCATGGGAACGCTTGGACAAGGTAGATGCTTTGAAAGAAGCAGTCAAATAAAATCTTGAGAGGGGGACTTCCCCTCTTTTTTACTGATAAAACATTTCACATACAAATATAAGACTATAATTAAGTTAGAAATGATAAAGCTAGAAAGAAGTTTACTGCATAAAATCTTGAGAGGGGGACTTCCCCTCTTTTTTACTGATAAAACATTTCACATACAAATATAAGACTACTATAATTAAGTTAGAAATGATAAAGCTAGAAAGAAGTTTACTGCATAAAATCTGTACAGTAAGATTAAAATCATGAAAAAGAAAACAATAGCAATTATACAATGTATTTTGTATCTCATAGCTTCTTATATAGCTCTTCAGTTGTGTAGTATTAACAGAAGTTTAGTGGGTGAATTCTTTTTCATTCTGGTTTAGTATTTGGAAACTAGAAAAAGCACTAGATAATGATTCACAATAATAACTCCAAAGACTTAGATCTGTTTTGTTTGCAGGTCTAAGTCTTTTTATCACTTTAAAAAAACTGCTATATCATCTTTCCGAAAAACTATAATTTTCTTGAAAAACAAATAAGTCTATGCTATACTACTTGTAGACTTATTTATGGAGAAAATACATGAAACGTGAGATTTTACTGGAACGAATCGACAAACTAAAACAAATCATGCCCTGGTATGTTCTTGAATATTACCAATCTAAGCTTGCTGTTCCTTACAGTTTTACAACCTTGTACGAATACCTCAAGGAATATGATCGATTTTTCAGCTGGGTTTTAGAGTCTGGTATCTCAAATGCCGATAAAATATCTGATATTTCTTTATCTGTCTTGGAAAATATGTCAAAGAAAGATATGGAGGCTTTTATCCTTTATCTTAGAGAACGTCCTTTGATGAATGCCAATACAACCAAGCAAGGCGTTTCCCAAACGACCATCAATCGGACCTTATCAGCTCTTTCCAGTCTTTACAAATATCTGACTGAGGAGGTTGAAAACGATCAGGGCGAACCTTATTTCTATCGTAATGTAATGAAGAAAGTTTCAACCAAGAAAAAGAAAGAGACACTTGCTGCTAGAGCTGAAAACATCAAACAAAAGCTCTTTCTAGGTGATGAAACAGAAGGGTTTCTGACTTATATAGACCAAGAGTACCCACAACAGCTCTCAAATCGTGCTCTATCATCGTTTAATAAAAATAAAGAACGTGATTTGGCCATTATTGCCCTTCTCTTGGCATCGGGTGTTCGCTTATCTGAAGCTGTTAATCTGGATTTAAGAGATCTCAATCTCAAAATGATGGTTATCGATGTCACTCGAAAAGGTGGCAAACGTGACTCGGTCAATGTCGCTGCTTTTGCTAAGCCTTATTTAGAGAATTATCTTGCTATTCGAAATCAACGCTATAAGACAGAAAAAACAGATACAGCCCTTTTTTTGACTCTCTACAGAGGTGTTCCTAATCGTATCGATGCTTCCAGCGTTGAGAAAATGGTTGCTAAGTACTCTGAGGACTTCAAAGTCCGTGTAACACCCCATAAACTACGCCATACGCTAGCAACCAGGCTCTATGATGCCACTAAATCGCAAGTTTTGGTCAGTCATCAGCTAGGACATGCCAGTACACAAGTCACTGACCTCTATACCCATATCGTTAATGATGAACAAAAGAATGCTCTGGATAGATTATAAATTACATAAAATATATTATGTAACAACTTAGAAAGGGATTCAATAAACTATTAATCTTATTTGATCAAATCACATGCAATATCTGACATAGTAAACAGCTTTGAAGAATATGAAATAAAATTTATGTGACCACTATCTTATCTTTATTTCTAATATCCTGTATATGCAAATCACTTATAATTGGTATTCATCTCAAAATAAGAGGATTCAACAAAAATAAATTAAATTGAGCACCTATAAAAGCATGTTGCCTGCGATGACCAATATTTTATCAGAAAATAAAATTCCTTTAAAAACAATCACGGACAGGGTTGATCATTCCGACTCTGAAGTCACTCACCACTTCCATCTACACCCACGTCACAAAGAACATGAAAGATGAAGTAATCAATGTACTGGATAAAGTTATGAAAAAGATTTTTTAAAAAGTTTTGCCCCTTTTTTGCCTCCTAAATACAAAAATAGCCCTTCGGATAAAATCCGAGGGGCTAGAAACGTTGTTAAATCAACGGCCGAACTTTTGAATTTCAAGGTTCGGGATAAAATAGTTCACTGAACTATTTTATTTTTTAAGGTTGTAGAATGATTTCAATCCACGGTATTCAGCTACTTCACCAAGTTGGTCTTCGATGCGAAGCAATTGGTTGTATTTAGCGATACGGTCTGTACGTGAAAGTGAACCAGTCTTGATTTGTCCTGCGTTAGTTGCAACTGCGATGTCAGCGATTGTTGAATCTTCAGTTTCACCTGAACGGTGTGATACAACGGCAGTGTAACCAGCTTCTTTCGCCATTTCGATAGCGTCGAATGTTTCAGTAAGAGTACCGATTTGGTTAACTTTGATAAGGATTGAGTTAGCAGCGCCTTCTGCAATACCTTTTTCAAGGTAAGAAGTGTTTGTTACGAAGAAGTCGTCACCAACCAATTGAACTTTACCACCAAGACGTTCAGTAAGAGCTTTCCAACCGTCCCAGTCATTTTCATCCATACCATCTTCGATAGTGATGATTGGGTATTTGTTTACCAATTCTTCAAGGTAGTCGATTTGTTCTGCAGCAGTACGTACAGCTGCTCCTTCACCTTCGAATTTAGTGTAGTCGTAAACTTTACGTTCTTTATCGTAGAATTCTGATGAAGCACAGTCAAATCCGATAAATACGTCTTTACCAGGAACATATCCAGCAGCTTCGATAGCAGCAAGGATAGTTTCAACTCCGTCTTCAGTTCCTTCAAAACGAGGAGCAAATCCACCTTCGTCACCTACGGCTGTTTCCAAACCACGAGATTTAAGGATTTTCTTAAGAGCATGGAAGATTTCAGCACCCCAACGAAGAGCTTCTTTGAATGATGGTGCACCAGCAGGTACGATCATGAATTCTTGGAAAGCGATTGGAGCGTCAGAGTGAGAACCACCGTTGATGATGTTCATCATTGGAGTTGGAAGAACTTTAGTGTTGAATCCACCTAGGTAGCTGTAAAGTGGGATTTCAAGGTAGTCAGCAGCAGCACGAGCTACAGCGATAGACACACCAAGGATTGCGTTTGCACCCAATTTACCTTTGTTAGGAGTACCGTCAAGAGCGATCATAGCACGGTCGATAGCTTGTTGATCACGTACATCGTAGCCAATGATAGCTTCAGCAATGATGTTGTTTACGTTGTCAACAGCTTTTTGTGTACCAAGACCACCGTAACGAGATTTGTCACCGTCGCGAAGTTCAACTGCTTCGTGTTCACCAGTAGAAGCTCCTGATGGAACCATACCACGTCCGAAAGCACCTGATTCAGTGTAAACTTCTACTTCAAGTGTTGGGTTACCGCGTGAGTCTAGGACTTCGCGAGCGTAAACATCAGTAATAATTGACATTTTTTACTCTCCTTATGAGTTAAATTTTTTACACCTCTATAATACCTTAAAACCCCTCCTTTTTCAAGAAAAAACGTTATCTTTGTGCAAATTTTCCTTAACTTTATAAAGTAATCGCTTTCTTTTGTCTGTTTTATTCTAACTTTTATGATATACTGTTTTCATGACAGATTTATCAAAACAATTACTTGAAAAAGCTCATGGTGGAGCAAAATTAAATCCAGATGAGCAAAGACGCTATCTTGGCACTTTTGAGGAAAGAGTTCTTGGATATGCAGATATTGACACAGCAAATAGTCCTCAGCTAGAAAAAGGTTTTTTATCTATTTTAGAAAATCTTCAGGAAAAAGCAGAGCCACTATTTGTGAAGATTTCACCAAATATCGAATTTGACAAACAAGTTTTCTACTTAAAAGAAGCAAAAGAAACCGATAGTCAAGCTACCATTGTATCTGAAGAGCATACTTCTTCTCCTTTTGGCCTGATTATCCACACCAATGCACCCGTTCAAGTAGAAGAAAAAAACCTTCGACTTGCTTTTGCAAAACTTTGGGAAGTTAAAAAGGAAGAACCAACCAAAACATCTATCTGGAAGAAATGGTTTGGCTAAATCTTGTGCATATTTAATAAATGCCCTATATTGGCAGCCGTGTGCTCCAAATAGAGACTGGCATTTTTCAAACTATCTTCTAGTAGTTCACTTTTCTCCAAAATTGAAAAAGCCGCTTGGATATTCTCAAATGGTAGGGAAGGTAAATCCTCAGCAAGACTACCGCAAATAGCAATAACAGGAACTCCGACAGGGGTTCTTTTTGCGACACCAATAGGCGCTTTACCTGCTAAACTTTGACTATCTAGCTTTCCTTCTCCAACAATAACCAAATCAGCATCTGCAACTTTCTTATCAAAGTTGATTAGGTTCAAGCAGGTATCAATTCCCGACACGATATTTGCCTGAGCAAAGGCACACAAACCAGCAGCAATGCCTCCACCAGCTCCTGCTCCTTTAATTTCCAATGTTGCAGGTGAGACTTTTTCATAAAAATCTTGTATTGCCTGATCTAGGACTGGAAACATAGCAGGAAGTACGCCTTTTTGTTTGCCAAAAATGTAGGTCGCACCTTGAGGACCACATAAGGGACTCGCGACATCTGCTAAAATACGAATTTGAACATCTTCAGGAATTTCATAGCGATTTTCTGTTGAAACAGAAGCTAAGTTTAATAAGGATTGACAGCAAGTAGGCAAGACATTTCCATCCCTATCATAAAATCGGTAACCTAAACCAGCAGCGATCCCAATTCCTCCGTCATTACTGGCCGTGCCACCAACGCCGATATAGATTTCTGTAATCCCTTTAGCAATGAGATGACGAATCAACTCTCCAATACCACTAGTTTGGATTTGAAGTGGATTTCGTTTCACTATCGGAATTTTTCCAAGGCCAACCAAGTCGGCAACTTCAAATAGCGCCAGTTCCTCTTTTTGAAAATAGCGCATTTCTTCTTTTTGTCCAAAAGGGCCTGTCACTTGGATCCATTTTTCTTCAAGGTCAAGAGAATGTCGAATGGAATCTACTGTACCTTCGCTACCATCACCAACAGGGCAGAGGAGGCATTCTACATCTGCTATCGATTGTTGGAAGCCTCTTTTTATTGCTTCAGCTACCTCTTCAGCGGTCAAGCTTTCCTTAAATGAATCTGGTGCAATTACAATTTTCATATTTTTCCCTCATTCTAAACAGTCAATCAAAGGAAGAACTTCTAAAAAATCCCTCTTGTCAACATGATTCGGTATTTCTTTTTTGAGCACTTCTTTGGCACAAAAGGCGATTCCTATCCCCGCCGACTTCAACATTAATAAATCATTGGCCCCATCACCGATTGCAATCGTTCTTTCTTTAGAAAGTTTTAGTTCCTCTGTCCATTTTTCCAGAGTTGCTTTTTTGACTTCGGGATTAATAATTTGTCCAACTAACTTTCCTGTTAGAAAACCGTCTTTGACTTCAAGTTGGTTTGCAGAGAAATAGGCAATGTCGAGGGATTTTGCTAATCTCTCAACTATTGGAGTAAATCCACCGGACACCAGACCAACTAGGATTCCATTCTTTTGGAGAATGGAAATGAATTCCTGGGCATTTGACGTTAGATGAATAGTGTTGAAGACTTTATCAAAAACCGAAACAGGAAGACCTTCCAACAAGGACACTCTTTTTCGTAAACTGCTTTCAAAGTCCAACTCTCCTTGCATTGCCCGACTTGTAATCAGCGAAATTTCCTCCTCACGACCTACCTCTCTTCCCAAAAGATCAATCACTTCTTCTAGGATTAAGGTTCCATCTACATCCATAACACACAAGCCTTTTACTTGAGACATCAGTTCTCCTCTCTAAACAGCCTAAAAATCGTATGAAGTCATCATACGATTTTATCTATTAATTAACTAAACTATGGTACAAGTCAAGGTATGACTTGCAAGCTGTATCCCATGAGAAATCACACTCCATAGCTTGTTTTTGTAGATTTCTCCAAACATCAGGATGGTTTCTATACAAGTCCAATGCTGTTTGGAAAGTCCAATTTAACCAATAAGGAGATAGATTGTCAAAGCTAAAGCCAGTACCACTTCCTTCAATTGGATTGAAAGCACGAACTGTATCTCGCAAGCCACCAACTTCATGGACCAATGGCAAGGTTCCGTAACGCATAGCCATCATTTGAGACAAGCCACACGGTTCGAAACGACTCGGCATGAGGAAGAGGTCACAAGCAGCGTAGATTTCTTGAGCTAGTTTGACATCAAAAGTGATATTTGCTGATAGCTTATCTGGGTAGATTTGAGCAAACCATGAGAAAGCTCCTTCAAATGCTGGATCGCCAGTTCCCAAAAGAACAATCTGAACATCATTTTGCAAGATATGGTGAAGACTTTCAACCACCACATCAAAACCTTTTTGACGTGTCAAACGAGAAACAATTCCCACCAGTGGAACGTCGGCTCTAACTGGCAAGCCTACTCTCTCTTGCAATTTTGCCTTATTTTTGGCTTTTCCAGACAAATCTTCCTGATTGAAATGATAGTCTAAAAGAGCATCCGTATGAGGATTATACAGGTCAGCATCAATCCCATTCACGATACCAGACACCTTGCCAGACTCCATTCGAAGAATTTGATCCAAGTTACATCCGAACTGACTGGTCATAATTTCATGAGCATAGCTAGGTGAAACGGTTGAAACACGGTCAGCATAAAGAATACCAGCCTTCATCCAGTTCAGACAGTTGTTCCATCGAAGGGTGCCATCAGCATAACGTTCAAAGCCGACTCCAAACAAATCCCATAACATTCCTTCTGAAAATTGTCCTTGGAATTCCAAATTATGAATGGTTAAAACAGTTTTTATTCCTTGATAGGCTTGAATCCAACGGTATTTTTCCTTTAACAAGAAAGGAATCATAGCTGTATGGTAGTCATGAACATGGAGAAGGTCAGGAATAAAGTCAATCCTTTCCATAGCCTCAATGGCAGCAAGTTGGAAAAAGGCAAAGCGTTCTCCGTCATCAAAATCACCGTAAACATGACCACGGAAAAAATAATATTGATTGTCAATAAAGTAGAAGGTCACACCGTTTAAGACTGTTTTCTTAATTCCACAATACTGTCTGCGCCAACCAACACTCACCTCAAAATGAAGAACATCTTCAATCTGATTTCCAAATTTAGCCTCTACCATGTCATAGTAGGGTAAAATCACTGCAACTTCGTGCCCAGCTTTTACCAGTGATTTGGGAAGAGCGCCAATGACGTCTCCCAAACCACCTGTTTTTGAAAAGGGTGCACCTTCTGCTGCTACAAATAAAATTTTCATGAATGAATATCCTCTGTTACTTTGCTACCTTTCTTAACGACAACTGGATGTTCTGCAGTTCCTCGAATCACAACACCAGGCTCAACTTCAACACCCTTGTCCAAGATAGCATATTCTACCTGAGCTCCTTCTCCAATAACAACACGAGGGAAGAGCAGGCTATCTTTAACCAAGCTATCCTTATGGACATGAATATTACGTGATAGAACAGAATTAGCCACTTGACCTTCAATGATACTACCAGACGCAAACTGAGAAGTACTTACCTTAGATGTATTGGCATAGTAAGTTGGCTCTTCGTTTTTGACCTTTGTATAAATTTTTTGATTTGGTGAGAAGAGAGAATAAAACTTTTGCGATTCAAGCATATCTTTGTTAGCTTGATAATAAGACTCTACAGAATGAATATTTGCCAGATAACCTGTGTACTCGTAGGCAAAAGCCCCTTCTTTTGCAGCCAAATCCCGTAAAACATAGCGCAACTTCTCTGGATGTTCTTTTTTAGCTTCTTCTTCCAAGCGTTCAATCAACCAAGGTGTATCAACGACAAAGATATCTGTGGACATATTGTAAATTTCATCTGTTGATTTGCTATCAAAGAGTTTATGAGAACGAACATGGTCTGTTTCATCCACTTCCAAGAGTGCATTGACTTCTGAAATATCTTTCTTAGGGAGTTTTTTATAAACCACAGTGATAGGCCCTTTTGTTGTACTATGTAGATGGAAAACTTGGTTCAAATCGATGTTAATCAGAACATCACAGTTGAGGGCAACTGTTTGGTTTGACCCAGAGCGTTTTAAATAGGTGAGCAGCTGTTGGTAGTATTCTTTTCCAACTGTGCTACTTTCTACACGGGTATTGTAAATTCCTAGATAGTAATGGCTAAGAAGGGTTGATAAGCCCCACTCACGTCCTGAACGAATATGGTCAAAGACTGAGCTGATATTATCCTGCTGGAAAATACCAAAGACACTACGAACACCTGCATTAGCAAGGCTTGAAAGCGGGAAGTCAATCAAGCGATATTTCCCACCAAATGGTAAACTAGCTACTGGACGGTGGTCTGTCAGTGTTGACATATCATGAAAACCAACTGTATTTCCTAAAATGGCAGAATATTTATCAATCTTCATCTGTTGCTACCCCCACTACTTCATCATATCCTACAACTTGTGCTTCTTCTGTTCCATCAATTTCGACACCGTCAGAAATAATCGCACCTTCACCAATAATGGCACGTTTAATCTTAGCTCCTTGACCAATGATAGCTCCACTCATGATAACTGAATCAACAACTTCTGCCCCTTCGCGAACTTGCGCCCCTGTTGAAAGGATAGAATGTTTAACAGTTCCATCAACGAAACATCCGTCTACAACCAAGGAATCTTCCACATGAGCATTTGCCCCAAGGAAGTTTGGTGGTGAAATTAAGTTTCTTGAGTAAATCTTCCATTGACGGTTACGGCTGTCCAAGGCATTCTCTGGAGAAATGTACTCCATGTTCGCTTCCCAAAGCGACTCAATGGTACCAACATCTTTCCAGTAACCTTTAAATTCATAGGCATAGACACTTTCACCTGACTCAAGGTAATTTGGAATGACATTTTTACCAAAGTCTGACATATCGACATTGCTCTTTTCAGCAGCAACGAGCATATTGCGCAGACGTTGCCAATCAAAGATGTAAATTCCCATAGAAGCTTTGGTAGATTTAGGTTGAGCTGGCTTTTCTTCAAATTCAACAATGCGGTTATTGGCATCTGTGTTCATAATACCAAAACGGCTAGCTTCTTTCAGAGGAACATCAAGAACTGCTACTGTCAAACTAGCATTATTATCCTTGTGAGACTGGAGCATATCATCATAGTCCATTTTGTAGATGTGGTCCCCAGACAGAATCAAGACATACTCAGGATTGACACTGTCGATATAGTCGATATTTTGGTAAATAGCATGACTAGTCCCTTCGAACCAACGATTTCCTTCACTTGCAGAATAAGGTTGAAGAATAGAGACACCAGAATTGATACCGTCTAGTCCCCAGCTTGAACCATTCCCAATATGGTTATTGAGAGCAAGAGGTTGGTACTGTGTAATGACTCCAACATTGTGAATCCCTGAGTTGGCACAGTTTGAAAGAGCAAAGTCAATGATACGGTAGCGCCCACCAAATTGCACAGCTGGTTTTGCGATGCTTTGAGTGAGTTTACCGAGACGAGTTCCTTGCCCACCAGCAAGAATCAAAGCTAACATTTCATTCTTCATTTTCTACTCCTTTTTGGTTTTTACTTGTGACGGTTTTTGCAGATTTCAAGCGACGTTTGATTTTCCAAACACTTGCTCCCATAGCCGGTAGGGTAAAGGTTAAGGTCTGCTCATAATCTTTCCATAGTCCTTCTTGCGTTTGAACAGTTTGATTATGTTCTTTCCAAACGCCTCCCCACTCTTCTAACTCAGTATTCCATACTTCTTCGTAAATTCCTGCAACGGGTAGTCCGATTGTAAAATCTCTGCGTTCAACAGGTGCCATATTAAAGACGCAGACTAGCATGTCGCCCTTCTTACCCTTACGGATGAAGGAAAGAACACTCTGGTCTCGATTATCCGCATCAATGATTTCAATACCATCATAGCTGGTATCGACTTCCCACAGACAGCGATGATCTTTGTAAAACTGGTTTAGCTGAGAAGTGAAATACTTCATCTTAGCATTCATTGGATCTTCTAGATTAGACCATTCCAACTGCTCTTCAGATCTCCATTCTAGGAATTGGCCGTATTCACTACCCATGAAGAGCAATTTCTTACCAGGGTGACAAATTTGGTAAGTGTAGAGATTGCGTAAACCTGCGAATTGATTATAACGATCTCCCCACATCTTGTGCATCATACTCTTCTTACCGTGAACCACTTCATCGTGCGAGAATGGTAGGAGATAGTTTTCATTGAAAACATACATAAAGCTGAAAGTCACCAAATTAAAGTCATACTTACGGTAAATAGGGTCTTCTTCGTAGAATCGGAGGATATCATTCATCCAGCCCATATTCCACTTGTAGTCAAATCCTAGACCACCAAGCTCTTTCATTCCCGTAATCTTGGTTGCTGACGAACTTTCTTCTGCGATCATCATCACATCTGGATGTGCTAGTTTAATGACATCATTCAAGCGTTGAAGGAAATAGTAACCCTCATAGTTGAGATTGCCACCATCTTTATTAGGTGTCCATGGAGCATCATCGTAGTCTAAATAGAGCATATTGCTAACCGCATCCACGCGAATACCGTCCAAATGATAAAAGTCAATCCAAAACTTAATACTAGAAATCAAGAAAGACTGGACTTCATTCTTCCCAAGGTCGAAATTGAGTGCTCCCCAACCGTAGTTATGAGCCTTATTATGGTCTTGGTATTCAAAAGTCGGTGTTCCATCATAATAGGCCAAGGCATCATCATTAATGGTGAAATGACCAGGTACCCAGTCTACAATAACCCCAATATTGTTTAAGTGACATTCCTCAACAAAATCTTGAAACTCTTCAGGACGACCATAGGCATGCTCTAAAGCGAAGTAACCCATAAGCTGGTAACCCCAACTCAAACCGAGAGGGTGAGACATCAAGGGCATAAACTCAATGTGAGTATAGTTCATCTCAACTAGGTAAGGAATGAGTTCATCTTTCAATTGAGCAAAACTATAAGGACTTCCATCTGGATTTCTCTTCCACGATCCAGCATGAACTTCGTAGATATTGACAGGACGTTCAAAGAAAGTCCAACGTTTTCTACGAGCTAACCAAAGCCCATCCTTCCATTTCTTTTCTGGAATCACTGTTAAAATAGCTCCAGTACCCGGACGTGCCTCATATCGTACAGCCAAAGGGTCAATCTTCATCAGCTGATGACCATTTGCACGCGTGATATGATACTTATAAATTTGGCCTTCTTGAGCAAGAGTAGTGAAGACTTCCCAGACTCCAAATTCATTTCGTTCCATCGGAATTTGATTTTCTACCCAATTCGTGAAATCTCCCACCAAGTGGACAGTCTGAGCATTGGGAGCCCACACACGAAATGTATAACCGTATTCTCCATTTAGTTCTTCCCTATGTGCTCCTAGATAATGCTGAAGGTGAAAATTTTCTCCTGTCATAAAGGTGCGCAAAGCTTCTCTTTTATCCATAATACCTCCTCTTTTCTGTAAGCGTTTTCTATAGATTTATTATACTACCTTTTTAGGGAAGATTCAAGTAAATTACGGAATTTGCAAAAAAATCTTTTGAAAGTCTTCAACAAATTCACTGATGTGTTCACTTGTAAATCAAGAAATTTTCAAACAGATTATGAAAACGAATTGTTTTTTTACAATACTATCATAAAGTTCGTCATTTTACTAATAAAATTGTTGTTTTAAAGTAAAAAATAAAATCAGGAAAACAATTTCCTGATTTTACATTTTATTTCACATCAAAAACAATGGATTTGACATTTGTCATCGCTTCAATGCTATATTTAATTCCTTGCACTCCAGCTCCAGAACCTTTGACACCAAGGAATGGGAAATTATCTGGACCACGTTGGGTTTTATTATTAATATGAACTGTACCCACTTCAAGTTTTTCAGCAATTTCAAAGGCCTTTTTGAAATCATTTGTAAAGACTGAGGATTGAAGACCGAATTCAGATTCGTTGGCAAAGGCAATTGCTTCTTCTACATTAGCCACACGAATAATTGGTAAAACAGGGCCAAATGGCTCTTCCCATGCTACTTTCATATCTTTTGTCACTTGGTCAAAAAGCACTGGCCAGAGAAGATTGCCCTCACGTTTGATTGGTGTAAGAGCCTGAGCCCCTTTTTCTTGTGCATCCTCAATCAAGCCCCAAATAAAGTCGGCTGAAGCATTGTCAATAACAGGTGTAATATCAGCATTGTCAAATGGGTCACCAACTGTTAATTTAGCAACCTCTGCTTGAAGCAAAGTAACTAATGTATCTGCAACACTTTCGAGAACAATAACACGTTTAATGGCCGTGCAACGTTGCCCTGAGTAGCTAAAGGCACCCGCAACAATTTGCTTGGCAGCATGTTCCAAATCTGCATCTTCTAGTACAAGAGCTGCATCTTTCCCACCAAGCTCCAGCATGATAGGACGCATACCAGCTAAACGACCAATACGTTCTCCGATAGGGGTTGATCCTGTAAAGTTGATGAAGTTGACTTCTTTGTGCTCAATGATATAATCCCCAATTTCTGAACCACGCCCCGTAATGGTATTGAAAACACCTGCTGGAATCCCTGCTTCTTCAAATGCTTTAGCCAACAAGAGACCAGAAATAGAACCTTGTGTTGGTGGCTTAAACATAACCACATTCCCTGCAATCAAGGCCGGAGCAATCTTAGATCCAGAAAGGTTGACTGGATAGTTAAAAGGAGCAATAGCTAGCACGACTCCAACCGGCTCACGACGAACAACAGCCAGTTTGTTTTTACTTGCTGCTTCAAAACCGCCACCTTCCATCGCTTGTCCAGTGATCCGTAACCCTTCCTCTGCAGCATAGCGGATCAAGTCTGCGGTACGCACGACTTCTCCAATTGCTGCTTTAATCCCTTTTGCTACTTCTTTGGCAAGGATAGTACCAATTTCTTCCTTATCGCGTTCTAAAATAGCTGCTGTCTTATGCAAATAAGCCGCACGTTCAACTGCTGATAAAGCTCGCCATGCTGGCAGGGCTGCACGCGCAGCTTTCATAGCCTCATCTACTTCTGCTTGGCTCATAGCGGGTACTGTCCCTAATTCTTCTTGATTGATTGGTGAATAAATCTTAATTTCTTTTTCAGATGATTTCCATTCTCCATTTACTAAATTCTGATATCTTGTCAAATTCTCGTCCTCCTGAAAATGATTAAGATATATTTTACCAAATTTTCAGAAAATTACAACCCTTTTTGCAATATTTTTGAGATTATTTTCACAAGCTTGACTTTTCAAACTATTTGAACTCTTTTGTTAAGCAGTCAGTACAAAAAGAAAAGGCTTAGATGAACTAAACCTTTTTCTTGCTATGTTATTTTTCATTGACTTTTGTGATTTCTAGTATCAAGATATCCTAGAAATTATACGACATACTTGATAACTTTTGATTTTTTCTACAAGACTTTAAAGACGCTGGCACTGACGCCACCAACCATGTCTTTATCACTTAAATGGCTATTGGTCACCAATAGTTCTAAATTTCCAGCATTTTCAAACTGGAAGTCTTGCCCTTTAGCATTAAATACAACCAGTAAATGGTCTTCACCTTGAATCTCATAAACAATCAAACCACTATGTTCATTTGCTGAATGAACAAAAACATGATGGTAAATTTCATCATAAGTAGGGTAAGAAAAGGCACCGGTTCCTGTCTTCAATCGAATCATCTGACGGATAAACTCAATACTATCTTGACGCTCATTAATCAAGTCCCAGTTCACTTGGTTCACACTGTCTGGAGCATTATAGCTATTCATAGCACGCTCTCTATCATCATGAGTCAACTCACCATTCTCACCTGTCACAACCAGTTTGGTACGACCAAATTCTTGACCGATTTCCATAAAGGACATCCCTTGCATGAGTAGATTCATGGCTGTGGCAGTTTCGACTTTACGCATGATTTGTTCTGAACTTTGGTCTGGATGAAGAGTTGCCAATAAATCGTGGAGATTGTAATTGTCATGGGCTTCCACATAGTTAAGTACTTGATTTGGATGTGTATAGGTTCCTAATTCACGACTGCCTAGGATTGCTTTGGCAAGAATTGGCTCTGTCGCAGCACCGCTGACAAAACCTGATTTAATTGCACCGTAAACTTCTCCACCTTTGACAGCATCACGCTGATTGTCATTAAAGAAACCAATATTTGGCATTTCGTAGGCGTTGTCTTTCTTAGCCTTATCATAAGGGGCAAGACCTGTTCCCATGTCCCAACCTTCTCCATAAAGGATAATGTTAGGGTCAATTTCATCCAAACTCTGACGAATCATCTGCATGGTCTTGACATCATGAATCCCCATCAAGTCAAAACGGAAACCGTCAATGTTGTATTCCTGCACCCAGTATAGAAGAGAATCAATCATATACTTGCGGAACATTTCGTGTTCACTGGCTGTTTCATTTCCAACACCCGTTCCATTCTGGAAGGTACCGTCTGGATTCATACGATAATAGTAATCAGGGACAGTTGTTTGGAAAGGTGCATCAACAACTGAGAAGGTATGGTTATAGACCACATCCATAATAACACCAATACCCGCATCGTGGTAAGCTTGAACCATGGTCTTCAAATCACGAATAACCTGAGCTGGATCATCTGGATTAGTTGAAAGGCTCGTTTCTGGTGCGTTATAGTTTTGTGGGTCATAACCCCAGTTGTAGGTTACATTACCATCCTCATCGTATTCTTTATGACGGTCTGCAATTGGTTGCAATTGAACATAATTGTAGCCTATCTTCTTGATGTAATCAAAAGCAGTTGACTGGCCGTACTGGTTAACTGTTCCAGTCTGAGCAGCACCTAAGAAAGTTCCTCTAAGATGTTCATCCACACCTGAGGTCGGTGATTTGGTCAAATCACGAATGTGCATTTCACAGATAACTGCCTTACATGGATTTGCCAAGCGCCAAGTAGCCTCAGAACCATGCTTAACCTCGAAGTTTGCAACTTGCTTTTCTTCATGGCTCAGGATAGCTGAACGTTTGCCATCAGGACTGGTTGCGATGGTATAAGGATCGCGTGTCAGTGTTTGGTGGTGAGGGAATTGGACTTGATACTGATAAGTTTTACCAGTCAAATCTTCCTCAACATCCAAACTCCAGACACCGATTGTATTGTCCTTATGATTATAGGAGTAGCTATTGCCTCTCTCCATCTCAAAGGTCTTCCAAACAGGAGCATCATTAGCAGCTGATTCATAAACGACAACCTGCACTTCTGTCGCTGTAGGAGCCCAGAGAGCAAAATGAGCCTGATTGTCCTCTACACGGCAACCCAATTCACCTTGGTAGCCCCAATGGTGATCAAAACTAGCACTATTGATAGCCTTGTCAAAGGCAAAAGGATTTTGATTTTTATAGAAAGGACTGGCAATAGCAGGATTTTCAGAATAATAAATTCTATCATCACCTTCCAAAATCCAGACCTCTGTTAAGAGGGGATAGTGATTAAAACGGATAGCATATTCTTTACTGGTTTGGCCGGTATGAACCACAAAATTCAAGCTTTCTAAGGGATGAACGCTTGGGTGTTCAAAACTAAATAAGGCACCAAAATAATCTTCTTTGTAGGTTAGCAAATCAATTCGCTGGTCCTGACTTTTTACAAAAGAGCAAGTGTCATATTCTCCATTCTTGCGGTGGTAATGAATGCGCATAGGGTAGTTATACATTGTTTATTTTTCCTTTTTACTTTTTAATTTATTTCTATTTCACTAATAAATACTTGACCATTTTGTCCCGATTAACAAACTAGTTATACTGTCTAAACTCTGGTTTTAAACTATCATTACAAACTTTCTAGCCAAGCTTCATCTCGAACTTCAATACCGAGTTCTTGTGCTTTTTGAAGTTTACTTCCAGCGTCTGCACCTGCCACGACGAGGTCGGTCTTTTTAGAAACACTGCCTGTTACCTTGGCACCCAGACTTTCGAGTTTACTTTTAGCTTCTGAGCGCTTGAGACGTTCCAATTTTCCTGTCAATACAACAGTTAAACCTGACAAGGCTGCATCCGCTACTACAGTCTGACCTTTATAGTCCAGATTGACCCCAGCTTCTTTCAATTCTTTAAGGAGAATTTCAGAGCCCTCTGTCGCAAAATAAGTCTGAAGACTTTTGGCAATCACGCCACCCAGACTTTCAATACTAGCTACTTCCTCTGGATCTGCCTGAGCCAGATTTTCAATCGAGTGGAAATATTGAAGTAACAGCTGACTGGCCTTACTGCCGACATGGCGAATTCCCAAACCGAATAAGAGCTTTTCAGCAGAATTTTCCTTGGAAGCTTGGATGGCCTGATAAAGTTTAGCAGCAGACTTTTCCTTAACACCCTCTAAAAGAAGGAAATCTTCTTCTCGCAAACGGTAAATATCCGCCACATCCTTAACCAGATTAGCAGCAAAGAGTTTTTCGACTACTGATGGACCAAGACCTGTAATATTCATGGCATCACGAGAGGCAAAGTGAATCAAACCTTCCATGATTTGAGCAGGACAACGCGGATTGATACAACGGAGAGCCACTTCATCTTCAAAGTGCAACAAGTCAGACTCACAACTTGGGCAGTTTGTAGGAATATCTAGTTTCTCTTCAGAAACCCGTTTAGATTCTACCACACGCAAGACAGCAGGGATAATATCTCCAGCCTTATAGACGATAACCGTATCGTCCTTGCGGATATCTTTTTCAGCAATATAATCCACGTTGTGAAGGGTCGCACGGCTAACAGTTGTCCCAGCAAGCTGAACAGGAGTCAGATTGGCAGTTGGAGTCACAACACCCGTACGTCCAACTGTCCAGTCAACTGATAAGAGTTGGGCTTCTTTTTCCTCAGCAGGAAACTTGTAGGCTACTGCCCACTTGGGAGCCTTAACGGTAAAGCCAAGCTCTTCTTGGCCTGCTAGATCATTGACCTTGATCACCACCCCATCGATATCATAGGGCAGATTGTCTCGTTCCTGTCCTACTTCTTGGATAAATTTCCAAATCTCATCCATGCTTTCAGCCAGAATTCGCTTAGGATTAACCACAAAACCAAGTTGTTCAAGGTGATTCAAAACCTTTTCTTGGCTATCACGAGTTGAAGGACTGGCTTCTTGATAGAGAAAAGTCGCAAGATTGCGCTTGGCAACTACTGCTGTATCCAGCTGACGTAGTGTGCCTGCTGCCGCATTACGAGGATTGGCAAATTCAGGCTCTCCATTTTCTTGACGAGCTTGGTTAACCTGGTCAAAAGAAGCGCGTGGCATATAACATTCCCCACGAACTGTGATATCTAGTTCTTCTGGCAAAGTTAACGGAATGTCCTTAACACGCTTAAGGTTTTCTGTGATATTTTCACCAATTGAACCATCTCCACGTGTTGCCCCAGCAACTAAAATCCCCTTTTCATAAGTAAGCGAGATAGATAAGCCATCGATTTTCAGCTCACAAATATAGGTTGGATGAGCCACTTCCTTACGAACACGCGCATCAAAAGCTTCAAGCTCCTCACGTGAAAAAGCATCCTGCAAACTGTAAAGAGGATACTGATGACTGTATTTTTCAAAACCATCTAAAACCTTGCCACCAACACGATGGGTCGGACTGTCTGCTAACACTTGATCTGGATAGGCAGTTTCTAACTCAACCAATTCTCTGTAAAGTCGATCATACTCACTGTCTGAAACCGACGGATTATCGCTGGTATAGTACTCAGTCGCATAGCGATTGAGCAAGGCGACTAACTCATTCATTCTTTTATTCATAAAACCATTTTACCATAAAGTAAGCCCTCCTCACAAACGAGAAGGGCGGAAAAAACACTTAGATTGGAATTATTTTTGAAGTCCAAGCAAACTTATGTCGCTTTTTCAAAACGAGTTCGTACATAGCCTAGAGCTAAGAAGGATAAGATGACAACTCCTAGTCCAATAATCAAGAAAGAATAAAGATGAACACTTGGAAGAAATGTCATTAAACCTGTTGCAATAGGCATAAATAGTATAGCTAAGGTATAAATCGAACTGAGAACTCTACCAAGATATTCACCTTCAACCTTGGTTTGTACCTGAGTAAAAAAGTGAATATTGAACATCGTCATAAATAATTCACAAATGAAATTCCCTGAAAAAGTCAGATAGGATGGGAGGGTAAATCCCATTATCATCACCCCAAGTCCAGTCAGAGCCAATAAAAACAGAAGCATTTCCATACTGGCTTTAATCTTACTAGCTAGCAGCGCCCCAACAATAGAACCGATAGCCCCCATAGTTAAAATAGTGGCATAGGCACCTTGAACTCCATAGAGCTGATTTGAAAAGGGGAGGAGGTAATTAAAAGCTGCAAAGAAAAAATTGACACTTGATGCCATGACTAACAAAAAGAAGATCTCCTTTTGCTTCACAATATAGCGAACTCCCTCCTTGATATCAGAAAAAATAACGTTGAATGTAAGTTTCTTCTCACCCAAAGTTTTCTCTTCTTTTTTGGGAAGCAAGGCTACCAAACCAAAAGCGAGGAAAAAACTAAGGGCATCTAATACCAAAGTAATGCGAAGACTTGCAAATTGTAAGACCAGAAAAGAAAGCACAGGGGAACTCACACTGACAACCTGCATCACCAATTCCAAACGAGAATTGTAGAGGACCAGTTCATCCTTCTCTACCAATTCTGTGATAATAGCCTTATTTGCTGGTCTAGAAAAGGCAAAGGCAATAGCCTGAACAATGTTGGCAAAAATCAAAGCCCCAATCATCCAGCTATCATTCCTTATGAAAGAAATAGCCAGACAAAGAATCCCACAAACAAGGTCTGTCTCCATTAAAATCTTACGACGAGAAAATCGGTCTGAAATGACTCCGCCAAAGGGATTTACGAGAATAGATGTGACGAGTTCAGAAATCTGATACATTCCTAAAACAGTCTGCCCGATAGTCCCCATGGAAGCCAACCAGACACTATTTCCATAATCATAGAGCATATTCCCTATCTTGTTAACAGCTCCACGACTAATCAACTGTACTGCATAGCGATTCATATAAAAACTCCTCTCAAATTTTGAAACTATTGTATCAAAACCGAAAGGAGCTTTTTTCTTTTTCCCTTATTTGGGAAAATTAATTTTTGATAAATTTTTCGTAGTGTTCCTGATAGTAGGCTACTTGCTCTGGGAGACCTAGCACGTCAAAAATATGCATGGCCTCTTGCATCTGCTTACAACCTTCTTTACACTTTCCTTTTTGATATAAGGCAAAACCTTTTAAATAATGGAAAATATTACGCTCATAAAGCTTAATACCTTTACCAATAATCTTCTCTGTATAAGCCTCAAAATAGCTAGCGTTATCAAAAGAAAGATGCTCTAAACAATGCTGATAACAGTTAAGAGCCAAAATCAACACTAATCTCTTATGGCGACCAATCTCTTGGTAAAATTCCTCCCTCTCCATAACTTCTCTACCAATCCGAGTGACATAGTCCACATCGTAGAAACTATAGAGGTTCCCGAAAAGAATCAACTCATACATGGTCCATTCTTCTGTTTTGAAGAGATAATCTGCTACCTTATCCAAATCATCCTGCTTCATATCATAAGTCGCATCTCTTTGACAAATCAGACCCTGTAGCAAAATCCAGTTCAGCTCAAAATAAAGGGGATTTGTCGAACTCTTAGCCTTTTCAAGTTGTTCTTCTTGAAGCTTTTGAAAACCTGCAATATCATTTGAATAGTAAAGCGGGATAATCTGTGCCATCATAGCAACATGTTCATGATTGTGAAAATTCCTAGCCTTGTCCATGAAATTTTCAATGGTCACATGAATATTATCCAAAATCTCAAAGAAACGTGAAACTGCTAGATCAGACTCCCCAAGCTCAAAGCGAGATAACTGAGAGGTTGAACAGGATTCCCCTGCCGCCTCCTTTAAAGAATAATTTCCACTTGTCCGAAATTCACGAAATACTTTTCCAAGATGTTCCATCTTTACACCTGCTCTGATAATTCTTCCCACTCAAGCATAGCTTCTTCCTGACGATGGCTGATTTTGTCCAGCTCAACCTGCAATTCCATGAGTTTACCTGCATCGTTGGTTTCCAACATTTGTTCAGAAATGGCTTGGCTTTGACTTTCTAACTCTTCAATTTCAGCTTCTAGACTTTCGATTTGTCGCATGAGCTTGCGAACTTCTTTTTGACTTTCTTTCTGAGCTTGATAGTCATTAACTGGGCTTGCTTCTTTTGCTTGATTGCTGGTTGAAGCTTCCTCAGTTTGAATCATTTCTACTTCTGATTTCTTCTCAACATAGTAATCGTAATCTCCAAGATAGAGAGTTGATCTATTCTCAGACAATTCCAGTACATGAGTTGCTACACGATTGATAAAGTAACGGTCATGGCTGACAAAGAGCAAGGTCCCGTCAAAGTCAATCAAGGCATTTTCCAACACTTCCTTGCTATCAATATCCAAGTGGTTGGTCGGCTCATCCAGAATCAAAAAGTTGTTGTTTTCCATAGACAATTTAGCTAAAAGCAAACGAGCTTTTTCGCCACCAGATAGCATACCAACTGATTTTTTAACATCATCTCCTGAGAAAAGGAAGGCACCTAGACGGTTACGAATTTCAACTTCCGGTGTCAATTTGAAATCATTCCAAAGTTCATCCAGTACAGTATTACTTGGTGTCAGCTTGCTTTGAGTCTGATCATAGTAACCAACCTCAACATTAGCGCCAAAGCGTTTTTCACCCTTGATAAACGGAATCTGATCCACGATAGATTTGATAAAGGTTGACTTGCCAATACCATTGGGACCAACGATGGCAACAGCATTCATCTTACGAAGGTCTAGGTTAATCGGTTGTGACAGGACTTCCCCATCATAGCCAATAGCTGCATTTTCAACAGTTAATACAACATTACCAGACGTTTTTTCAGACTGGAAGGTCATATTAGCTGATTTCTTGCCAGCTTCCGGCTTGTCCAAACGCTCCATTTTTTCTAGTTGTTTACGACGGGATTGGGCACGTTTGGTCGTCGAAGCTCGGACTAGATTGCGGTTGACAAAGTCTTCCAGAGCAGCGATCTCCTTCTGCTGCTTTTCATAGTTTTTTGCCTCAGTGGCTAGCTTTTGCTCCTTCAACTCGACAAAACGAGAGTAATTGCCCACATAACGATCCAAGGAATGCTTGGTCAAATCTAGCGTAATTGTCGCAACCTTGTCTAAGAAATAACGGTCATGGCTGACAATAATGAGAGCACCGCTATAATTTATCAAGTAATTCTCTAGCCAAGCAATAGTTTCAATATCCAAGTGGTTGGTTGGCTCGTCCAAGACCAAGAGATTGGGCTTTTCAAGGAGCATTTTAGCTAGAGCCAAACGAGTATTCTGACCACCCGAAAGCTCGGCAATTTTCATCTGCCACATAGATTCGTCAAACTTGAATCCATTCAAAATCGCTCGAATATCAGCTTCATAAGTGAAACCACCTGCTTGGCGAAAATTCTCAGATAAGCGGTCATAATCTGACATCAGCTTATTCAAGTCCTCACCAGACTTTTCACCCATCTCCAACTCCATCTTACGCAGTTGTTTCTCAGTCCGACGCAGGTCATCAAAGACATGAAGCATCTCATCGTAGATAGTGTTTTCAGATTCAAAACGGCTATCTTGGGCTAGGTAAGACAGAGAAATATCTTTTTTCTTATTGATTTCTCCACTAGTTGGCTCCTCTTCTCCAACTAAAATCTTCAAAAGAGTAGACTTACCTGCTCCATTTTTCCCAACAAGGGCAATCCTGTCTCGTTCATCAACCTGCAGGTTGATATTATCAAAAAGAACCTCTCCTGCAAAAGAACGTTCAATTTTATTAGCTTGTAAAATAATCATACAAGTAGTATAGCATGTTTCCCTAAGGCATTCAAGACTTGATAAACAGGCATATGTCACTACTTTTCTGAAAATTATGCTACCGTTTTACTAAAATGTTAAAAAGTGCTATAATGTGAACGGTTAAAACAATTTACAAAAAGGAGAATTTTAATGTCTTACCAAGAAAATTACCAGAAATGGGTTGATTTTGCGGAGCTTCCTGACTACCTTCGTCAAGATTTGGAAAATATGGATGAAAAAACAAAGGAAGATGCCTTCTATACAAATCTTGAATTTGGTACTGCAGGTATGCGTGGCTTGATTGGTGCTGGTACAAACCGCATCAACATCTACGTTGTTCGCCAAGCTACTGAAGGATTGGCTCGTTTGATTGAGTCAAAAGGTGGAAACGAAAAAGAACGTGGTGTCGCAATCGCCTACGATAGCCGTCACTTCTCACCAGAGTTTGCCTTTGAATCTGCGGCAGTTCTTGCTAAACACGGCATCAAATCTTACGTATTTGAAAGCCTACGTCCAACTCCAGAACTATCATTTGCAGTTCGTCACCTCAACTGTTTCGCAGGTATCATGGTCACAGCCAGCCACAACCCTGCGCCATTTAACGGATACAAGGTTTACGGTGAAGACGGTGGACAAATGCCTCCACACGATGCAGACGCTTTGACTACTTATATCCGTGCAATCGAAAACCCATTTGCAGTTGAAGTTGCTGATGTGGAAGCTGAAAAAGCTTCTGGCTTGATTGAAGTTATCGGCGAAGCTGTTGACGTAGAATACCTCAAAGAAGTCAAAGATGTGAACATCAACCCAGCCTTGATTGAAGAATTTGGTAAAGACATGAAGATTGTTTACACACCACTTCATGGTACTGGAGAAATGTTGGCTCGTCGTGCTCTTGCTCAAGCAGGATTTGACTCAGTTCAAGTCGTTGAAGCGCAAGCAACTGCTGACCCAGACTTCTCAACTGTAAAATCTCCAAACCCAGAAAGCCAAGCAGCCTTTGCACTTGCTGAAGAACTTGGTCGTCAAGTTGGTGCAGACGTTCTTGTCGCAACTGACCCTGATGCTGACCGTGTTGGTGTTGAAGTTCTTCAAAAAGATGGTAGCTACCTCAACCTTTCAGGTAACCAAATCGGTGCTATCATGGCTAAATACATCTTGGAAGCCCACAAAAACGCTGGAACTCTTCCAGAAAACGCAGCCCTATGTAAATCTATCGTATCAACTGACTTGGTAACGAAGATTGCTGAAAGCTACGGCGCAACCATGTTCAACGTTTTGACAGGTTTCAAATTTATCGCTGAAAAAATCCAAGAATTCGAAGAAAAACACAATCACACATACATGATGGGATTTGAAGAAAGCTTCGGTTACTTGATTAAACCTTTCGTACGTGATAAAGACGCTATTCAAGCCGTTCTTGTCGTTGCTGAACTTGCTGCCTACTACCGTTCTCGTGGTTTGACACTTGCTGACGGTATCGAAGAAATCTACAAAGAATACGGCTACTACGCAGAAAAGACAATCTCTGTTACCCTTTCAGGTGTTGATGGTGCTGAACAAATCAAAGCAATTATGGCTAAATTCCGTAACAATGCTCCAAAAGAATGGAACACAACAGCTATCACTGTCGTAGAAGACTTCAAGGCTCAAACTGCTACTGCTGCTGACGGAACTGTTACAAACTTAACAACTCCTCCAAGTGATGTTTTGAAATACGCACTTGCTGACGGTTCATGGATTGCTGTTCGCCCTTCAGGTACAGAACCAAAAATCAAGTTCTACATTGCAGTTGTAGGTGAAACCAACGAAGAATCACAAGCTAAGATTGCTAATATTGAAGCAGAAATCAATGCTTTTGTAAAATAAAATCCTATTAAAGATGAGACAAATCAATCTCATCTTTTTTTCGTATCAAATCTAAGCAATTTTAGAAACTTTATGGCATACTAGACATATCAATGAAAGCGAGGTAATCTCATGGAACAATTTTTAGATAACATCAAAGACCTTGAAGTCACTACAGTTGCGCGTGCGCAAGAAGCTCTTGATAATAAAGAAACTGCAACCTTCTTTATTGGTCGTAAAACTTGCCCTTACTGCCGTAAATTTGCAGGTACATTGGCAGGTGTCGTAGCTGAAACTAAAGCTCACATCTACTTCATCAATAGTGAAGAAGCAAGCCAACTCAATGAGTTGCAAGCATTCCGCTCACGCTATGGAATTCCAACTGTACCAGGCTTCGTTCACATTGCAGATGGACAAATCAATGTCCGTTGCGACTCTTCAATGTCAGCACAAGAAATTAAAGATTTTGCAGGATTGTAAAAAATCAGCTAACAAGTTTTAAAATCACAAAAACGCTTTGTGAAGTACATAGATTTCTAGGATACAACAAAAATGTTGTATCCTTTTTTCGCAAAGAAATACCAAAGACAAAAATAAAAAACGTTGATTTAACAACGTTTTACCAAGGAATTCAAAAGAATGCAAAGGAATAATGGAGCCGGTGGGAGTCGAACCCACGTCCAAACACCTGCCAACATATTTGTCTACAACCATAGGTTATGTATTAGTTTAACAGTCCCTCGACACATAACTCAAGCCTAGAAACTGCGAGTCTATCAATCTCTTATCAAGCCGCTAGACAAGACTCAATCGTATCTCGCTAATAATAAGACCTGTCATTGAACACGAGCAATCCAAATCGGGTCACGCCTGCTGGTTTTTAGGCAGCTAGAGCGTAAGAAGTGTTATTTTTTGCAGTTATATTTAACTGAGCGTTTACGTCGCCACACGAGTCGCAAAATATGTCTCATAATGCCTGTCGAATCCGTAACGACCCCAAAAGACAATAAAATCATTATACCTTATCTAACTCAAAAATGCAAAAAGAAAATCAATTAACTAAAAAAGATAGTCTTTCAAAGCTTTAGTCAAAACCTGATAACCAGCAACACTGAGGTGCAGCCCATCAGTTGTAAATTCTTTTTTGAGTTGGCCTGCTTGGTCTGTCAAACTATCAAAAACTGGCACAAATTCCACCTGCATATAGGCAGAAGCAAGCTCTTGATAGGCTTGATTCCATTTCTGAATTTTTTCATTCGAGCGGATATAGACTGTCTGCTTGTACTCCTCTCCTTCATTAACTGGCAAAATGGAAAGCAATTTAATCTCTGTCAATGGATAATCGCGAGCAATTGATTGAATAATAGCTTCGAGATTATTGAGAGCCTCATTCACAGGAACATCTTTTCCAATATCATTTGTCCCAATCAAAAGGACAATTTTATCTACTGCTCCACCGTAAAGATGCGCATCTAGATTCTCTAGTAACAGCCCTGTCTGATAACCTCGAATGCCTCGATTGACAATCGTCTTCGAAGTCCCAAATAGTTCCTGCAGAGGGTAGTATTCGACAATGGAATCCCCAATAAAGAGTATATCTGGTTCTACAACAGAAACCTGATTTAAATGACGGTACTTGGTTTGGATTTTACCTTGTTCCTTTAGCAACCAATCTTCTAATAACTGTACTGCCACTTCATTCTCCTTTTTCTAACCAGTTTTCCAAGATTTGATAAACTCCTCCTTGGCTATTGGCTGGTGCTAGAGCAGTCGCCACAGCTTTGGCCTTGTCATCAGCATTTTCCATCGCATAGGCAATTCCAGCCATTTCAAGCATTTCAACATCATTTTCACTGTCACCAAAAGCCATGATTTGTTGGGGCTTCAAGTCCCAACGCTTGAGTAATTCTTCCAAGCCCCATGCTTTATGAATCCCAGCTTGGAGGATATCAATGCAACCATAGCCACTGGATACAGCACTAACACGGCCATCAAAGAGGTCATTGATTTCTTCCAAGACCGAACTCAAACGTTCCTCACCAACAACCATACTCATCTTGAGCACACCACCAAAGAGGTCAGAAGTTAATTCATCCACAAACTGCATCCGTTGGTAGAATTTTTCAATCATTTCTGGAGTCATAAAACTTTCAAGGTCTGTAAAAATCGTACCTTCCTTGACGAAACCACCCTTCATCCCTGTTACAACAAACTGGTCCTGACACGCTCGAGCCTCGAAATGAGCCAAAGCTTTATCAACAATATTATCATCCCAAGTCTGAGCCTGAATCAATTCATTATTTTCAAAAATACGAGCACCGTTGGCAACCACCAGAACCACTCGATCCACCAAGTGCTCCAGTAGTTGCCTCATACGGTGAATTTCATTGCCCGTCGCGATGACAAAACGAATCCCCCTTTGATCCAACTGATCTAAAATCTTTTCCAAGCGTGGAATATCAAGCTGGCCTCTAGCATCCAGCAAGGTCCCATCCATATCTGTCGCAATTACTTTAATCGTCATTTACTTCCCTCTGGATTCAAGCTAATCCCACTTCAATCCCACATGTTCGTTCATTTCTTTATAGGCTGTATCAATTCGTTCCTTAGTCGCTTCATCTACTTGATCACGATGACTGCCACCCTCTATGAAATCTTCCAAGATATAGGTTTGATAATGATATAGGGGATATCCTTCTGGTGAAAAAGTTCCCTTTGGTGTTCGATTGACCCAAGTAGGATGAGCTTTAGCTGTTCCGATAGTTGTTTTTCCATCCTTCTTCTTAATGGTCACGTCCATGAGAACGCCACGTTCAGTCCACTTAGCATTTTCTACCCCTTGCATGGTCTCAATTCGTTGATTGGAAATGAAGTTCCCCATTGAATAGATGATGAGTTTCTTGTCCCCATCTTTTTCAACAATTTCAGACGGTTCAACTACGTGTGGATGCCCTCCAAAGATAATATCTGCTCCCCAATCAATCATCTTGTGATAAAGAGCCTTTTGCTCTTCAGTCGGTTCTATGCGATACTCAACACCCATTTGTGGCATGATAATGGTGATATCTGCTTCCTTTTCCGCCCGTTCAATTTCAGACTTCATTTTATTCTCATCTAAATCTGAAAGATAGTGATTATAATCCTCTTGAGAAATATTTTGCTCAATTCCATTAAATCCATAAGAATAAGCCAAAAGTGCAACCTTGATACCATTCACTTCCTTAATGACCAGCGGAGCCTGATCACGTGGCTCATGCGTATAAACTCCGATTGGAGTGATTCCAGCTTTCTCAATAATATCGGCCGTTGAAATAACTCCCTCAATTTGCGAATCCAAAATGTGATTATGAGCTAAATCTAGAACATGATAACCTGCATCCTTAATGGCATCCATAACTTCAGCAGGAGCATTAAAGAGAGGATAACCTGCTAAATAATGATCCTTATTAATGGTTCCTTCAAAGTCACCAATAGCTAAGTCTGCTTGCTTAAGCCAAGGAGTAACATACTCAAAATTCTCATGAAAATCATACGTTCCATCATCCTTTTTTGCTGAAAAGTAAAGAATATCATGATAAAGCAAATCACCATGAGCCATAATTCTAGCAGTTTTTTCTTCTTCCTGCTCCTGAGACTTTTTCTTAGTTCCTTCTTGAGAAATAGTATCTCGTTTTTGACTGGTCATAGGCATGCCTTGGAAGCTTTCAAACAACAAAACCAAGCCCATTGATAAAGCAACTGCTAGCAAGAGTACCGCCACAAATCCCTTGTTACTCCACTTACGATAACGTCTAAAAAAGTTGACCAAACCTTTCACAAAGCGAAAAACTGGTCCACGTTTATGTCTATCTTGTCTTCTTTGCATCTTCATTCTCCCTACTTTCTAATGCAAGCCTTTTCTTTTTATTATAACACAGATAAGTATTTCTTTCACAATTGAATCGAACCTAAAAGGCATTTTCTATAAAAGCTCGATGCCGTAATGCTTTCAATCCTTGTCATTTTGTGATATCATGTAGAGGTAATGAAAGGAGAGAAAATGTCTGCTATAGAACGTATTACAAAAGCTGCTCACTTAATTGATATGAACGATATTATCCGCGAGGGGAATCCGACTCTTCGCGCAGTTGCTGAGGAAGTTACTTTCCCCTTGTCTGACCAGGAAATCATTCTTGGCGAAAAGATGATGCAATTCCTCAAACATTCCCAAGATCCTGTCATGGCTGAAAAGATGGGGCTACGCGGTGGGGTTGGACTTGCTGCTCCTCAATTGGATATCTCAAAACGCATTATCGCTGTTTTAGTGCCAAATATTGTTGAAGAAGGAGAAACTCCAGAGGAAGCCTACGATTTACAAGCCATTATGTACAATCCAAAAATCGTCTCTCACTCTGTTCAAGACGCTGCTCTTGGCGAAGGAGAAGGTTGTCTGTCTGTTGACCGCAACGTGCCTGGCTATGTGGTGCGTCATGCTCGCGTTACTGTTGACTACTTTGACAAGGATGGAGAAAAACACCGTATCAAACTCAAAGGCTACAACTCCATCGTTGTTCAGCATGAAATTGACCACATTAACGGAATCATGTTTTACGATCGTATCAATGAAAAAGACCCATTTGCAGTTAAAGATGGTTTACTAATTCTAGAATAAAGAAAATCCCGTTGCAAGACGGGGTTTTGTGTTATAATAGAGGCATGAAAACAAATGATATTGTCTATGGCGTCCACGCCGTTACCGAAGCCCTCCTTGCAAACACAGGAAACAAACTTTACCTCCAAGAAGATCTCCGAGGTAAGAATGTTGAGAAAGTCAAGGAACTAGCTACAGAAAAAAAGGTATCCATTTCTTGGACTTCAAAAAAATCTCTCTCTGAGATGACTGAAGGTGCTGTCCACCAAGGTTTTGTTCTACGAGTGTCTGAATTTGCCTATAGCGAGCTGGATAACATCCTTGCCAAAACGCGTCAAGAAGAAAATCCACTTCTATTGATTCTAGATGGTTTAACCGATCCCCATAATCTGGGTTCTATCTTGCGAACAGCCGATGCGACCAATGTTTCCGGAGTCATCATTCCCAAGCACCGTGCTGTCGGAGTAACACCTGTCGTTGCCAAAACAGCCACAGGTGCTATTGAACACGTTCCCATTGCCCGAGTGACCAACCTAAGCCAAACTCTAGACAAACTCAAGGATGAAGGCTTCTGGACCTTTGGAACAGATATGAATGGGACTCCTTGCCATAAGTGGAATACAAAAGGGAAAATCGCCCTCATCATCGGAAATGAAGGAAAAGGCATCTCTAGCAACATCAAAAAACAGGTTGATGAAATGATTACCATTCCCATGAATGGACATGTTCAAAGTCTCAATGCCAGTGTTGCTGCAGCCATTCTCATGTACGAAGTTTTCCGAAATCGCCTATAAAAGAGGCTGGACAAAAACCAGATTCTAAATAAAACCGCTCAGTGATTTCAGTTTTACTCACAATCAAGCTGAAAACAACTGTGTGGTTTTTGAATAGTTGATTTGTAAAATCCATGCTCGTGAAAATGAATTCAAGCTCTACTATGCTGGTCTAGTTGTCTCTAACACACACTCTGAGCTCACCAAAAATATTCTCTAATTTTCGAAAAACGAGATCAGTTGCCCTCCTCCATTTGACATAGATGCTAGATTCTTCTTCGATATATCATGTGTTCTGAACGAAGTTTCCTAAAGAAATTCTAATACTCAATGAAAATCAAAGAGCAAACTAGGAAGCTAGCCGCAGGCTGGACTTAAGTACGACAAGGCGAATCTGATGCGGTTTGAAGAGATTTTCGAAGAATATAAGTTGTATCATAACAAATTGATTTCTGAATTTCTTATATAAGAAAATGAGCATCTCCAACTACGAGAATGCTCATTTTTAGGATTGTATAGGCAAATTTTACATATGTTTCAAACGCTCAATCCGTTCTGAAATAGGTGGGTGGGTATAAAATAGTTTTTGGAACCCTCCCCCTTTCTTGGGATCATTGATATAAAGTGCGCTACTAGCATCATCGACATGGTGATGCATCGGCTCGCTATTGTCCAACTTACGTAGAGCATTGATCATCCCTTGAGGATTGCGAGTCAACTCGACACTAGAAGCATCAGCTAGAAATTCCCTCTGACGAGAAATAGCTAGTTGTACCAAGGTTGCAGCGAGAGGTGCCAGCACAATAGCTAGTAGGGAAACCACTAGCATAATGATTTCTAAGCCATTTCCATCTCGATCATCGTCACTTCGTCTACGACCTGCGCCACCCCACCACATCATACGACCTGCCATACTAGAAAGCATGGTGATAGCACTAGCGAGAGCGACAGCAATAGTCGAAATACGGATATCGTAATTACGAATATGACTAACCTCATGTCCCATAACAGCTTCTAGCTCCTCGCGATTCATGATAGCTAGGAGACCTGACGTCGCAGCAACCGCCGCATTTTGAGGATTAGAACCTGTCGCAAAAGCATTTAAGGCTGGATCATCAATGATGAAAACTCGTGGCATGGGAATCTGACCCACCATAGCCATATCTTCCACTACATGGTAAAGGTCTGGTGCCGTTTGCTCATCAACCTCACGCGCTCCATTCATGGACATGACAATCTCTGTTGATTGAAAAATCATGGACAAAGCATAGATAAAGCCGATAATCAGTGCGATAACCAAACCACCAAGCCCAGATCGCATAAAGAGGTAACCAACCGCATAGCCAACCAGAGCTAAGAGTAGGAAAAATACCAGCAACAAAATCCAGGTTTTTCGTTTATTGCTTGCAATTTGATCAAACAACATCTTAGTCACCTAAACCGCTAAAATCAACTTTAGGAACTGCCTTTTCCTCTTCTGGTGTTTGAAGGAAATCTGCTGCTTTAAATCCAAACATTCCAGCGATAATATTGCTTGGGAAAGTTTCTAATTTTACATTGTAGTTGCTGACAACACTGTTGTAGAGTTGACGAGAGTAAGAAATTTTATTTTCTGTATTTGTCAACTCCTCTTGCAATTTAACAAAGTTGGCACTAGCTTTCAAATCTGGATAGCTTTCTGCAACTGCAAAAATACCTGAAACCTGACGAGTAAGGGCATCACTAGCTTTCATAGCTTCTGCTGGTGAAGTCGCTGCTGCCACTTGGTTACGCAGTTCTGCCACTTTTTCAAGGGTAGAACCTTCATATTTGGCATAACCTTTTACAGTCTCAATCAAGTTTGGCAAGAGGTCATTTCGACGTTTCAACTGAACATCAATCTGACTCCAAGCCTCCTTTGTTTGCATACGATTCTTAACCAAACCGTTATAGCTAACAATCACAAAAATAACAACAAGAGCCAAAACTCCAAGAATAATCCAAGTCATGATATAAGTCCTTTCTACTTTTAGATTAGTACCAGTATATCAAATTTTTAATGATTGTGGTAAAATAAGATCATACTAAAGAAGGAAATAACTATGAAACCAGAAACATTTTACAACTTGCTTGCCGAGCAAAATCTTCCACTTTCGGACCAGCAGAAAGAACAATTTGAACGTTATTTTGAACTCTTGGTCGAGTGGAATGAAAAGATTAATTTAACAGCCATTACGGACAAGGAAGAAGTTTATCTCAAACATTTTTACGATTCGATTGCACCCATTCTTCAAGGTTTGATTCCTAATGAAAATATCAAACTTCTTGATATTGGAGCTGGGGCAGGTTTTCCTAGTCTACCAATGAAAATCCTCTATCCTCAGTTAGATGTGACCATCATTGATTCACTCAATAAGCGCATCAACTTCCTCCAACTTTTGGCTCAAGAACTAGATTTAGACGATGTTCATTTCTACCATGGACGTGCAGAAGACTTGGCCCAAGACAAGAACTTCCGTGCTCAATATGATTTTGTAACGGCTCGTGCGGTTGCCCGTATGCAAGTCCTATCTGAATTAACTATTCCCTACCTTAAAGTTGGCGGAAAACTATTGGCACTCAAGGCAAGCAATGCGCCTGAGGAGTTATTAGAAGCTAAGAATGCCCTCAACCTCCTTTTTAGTAAAGTAGAAGACAATCTCAGCTACGTCCTACCAAATGGAGATCCGCGCTACATCACAGTGGTGGAAAAGAAAAAAGAAACGCCAAATAAATATCCACGTAAGGCTGGCATGCCCAATAAACGCCCGCTTTAATCTTTTTAGTAAAAAAATATTTACAAAGTTTGTAATTTTTGCTATACTATCACAAGCAAAGGTTTTTAATGTCATCCCGTGAGGTGACGAAGACGCAGAAATATTTGAAACTCTTTAAAGTCTAGATTTTAAAGAAGTCTTACTCTGAGGGCCTATTGCTGTAAAATAATGGGCTCTTTTTTGATGCCCAAAAGTGAGGTTTATATGAAACAAGAATCAACTGTTGATTTGTTACTAGACGTTGACCAACGTCCTTCGACTGGAAAAGGAATTCTCCTTAGTTTCCAACACGTTTTCGCTATGTTTGGTGCGACCATCTTGGTACCCTTGATTTTGGGAATGCCTGTATCTGTTGCCCTTTTTGCTTCAGGTGTCGGGACACTCATCTACATGATTTCAACTGGTTTTAAAGTTCCAGTTTATCTAGGTTCTTCATTTGCCTTTATCACAGCAATGTCGCTTGCTATGAAAGAAATGGGTGGTGATGTATCTGCTGCCCAAACAGGGGTTATCTTGACTGGTTTGGTCTATGTCCTTGTGGCTGCTGGTGTTCGTTTTGCAGGTACAAAATGGATTGATAAACTCTTGCCACCAATCATCATCGGACCTATGATCATCGTTATCGGTCTTGGACTTGCAGGTTCAGCTGTTACCAACGCTGGTCTTGTAGCTGATGGAAACTGGAAAAATGCTCTTGTAGCAGTTGTTACTTTCTTGATTGCTGCCTTTATCAATACAAAGGGAAAAGGCTTCCTACGAATCATTCCATTCCTATTTGCCATTATCGGTGGTTACCTCTTCGCACTAACTCTTGGTTTGGTTGACTTTACACCAGTTCTTAAAGCCAACTGGTTCGAAATTCCTGGTTTCTACTTGCCATTTAGCACTGGTGGTGCCTTTAAAGAATACAATCTTTACTTTGGTCCAGAAACTATTGCCATCTTGCCAATCGCTATCGTAACAATTTCTGAACATATCGGTGACCATACTGTTTTGGGTCAAATCTGTGGCCGTCAATTCTTGAAAGAACCAGGACTTCACCGTACTCTTCTTGGTGACGGTATCGCAACTTCAGTTTCTGCCTTCCTTGGTGGACCAGCCAATACAACTTACGGAGAAAATACAGGGGTTATCGGTATGACTCGTATCGCTTCTGTCTCAGTTATCCGTAACGCTGCCTTTATCGCGATTGCCCTTAGCTTCCTTGGTAAATTCACTGCCTTGATTTCAACCATTCCAAACGCTGTACTTGGTGGTATGTCAATCCTTCTCTATGGAGTTATCGCCAGCAACGGTTTGAAAGTCTTGATTAAAGAACGTGTTGATTTTGCTCAAATGCGTAACCTAATCATCGCAAGTGCTATGTTGGTCCTTGGACTTGGAGGAGCTATCCTTAAACTCGGTCCAGTTACCCTTTCAGGTACTGCCCTATCAGCCATGACAGGAATCATCTTGAACTTGATCTTACCATACGAAAATAAAGATTAAGAGACTTGACACAGAAAGAGAATGAACAAAAACGAGTTTCTCTTTACTAACCCCAAAAAGTTGCACAAATAATTATTGAAAGGACTTAGTTCTGTACTGCACAGGACTAAGTCCTTTTATAATAAAATGAAGCAAAACAGTACATAATGTGGTATCGTCAATTGAAACAAAGACAAGATAAAAGAGCCTCAAAAAAAGGTATTGCAACTTGGCAATACCTTTTTTGAGGTGCTTTTTGAAAGCCATCAAATGATGACTTTTCAGAGGGAGCAAAAAACTGTTCCCTTTATATTCTAAACATTTAAATGTCTTTTTTAAACAGTTGGTTAAAGAAACCGTCTGTATTTTTAAGAAGGGCTTTGAATACCTTAGATTTAAGAGCTACAGTATGAGAGAAGTCATCTGTTTTTTTCAAATCTTCTTCGACTGCTTTATCAAATAAAGGCCTTAACTCATCATAGTTACTGATATGGACGCCATCAATATCGATACCTTCAAAGCCTTTCTTAGCTTTAGCAAGAACCTCCTCGTACCAATGTCTCTTCCACTCTTCAAGTGTCTTGAACTTGTCTCCAGATACTTTCTTAATAATAAAGTCATCGCCTAGCAAACCTTTATTTTCTTTAATAGCTGCATCTTTGTATTTGTTAGATACATAACTAGTGAAACCTTTGTCATATCCATAATAACCCCACATGCGGAAGGCATTGTGTTTGAATGATAATGAACCAGGAGCTCCAAGACTAGTATTACCACCATAAATACCAGCCATCATATTGACGTTTACATATGCTGAGTTGACAGCATAATCTTCAGGGCGATAACGTCCGTTACCTGGATTTCCATGTTTCGTCATGAAGTTATTATCCACTAAATCATTGACGCTAGATAAAGTCATTACCTTTTCTTCACCTTTCAAATCACGGACACTATCCCATTGGTTTGGACCTAAAAGATCATTGTACTGAATCTTAGAGCGCATTTCTTTGTCGATTTTCTTGAACCACTTACTATTGTCTCCTTTAATTTTAGGAAGTACAGCATCAGCTTCTACATAATCAAGCAACATCATAGCTTCATTGTAGTTTCTCATGTAGCGGTCAATGTCATCACGTGTCTTTAATTTGTCAGGATCTGGGTTGTACCATTGGTTACCGTCATTTGGACGATGGTAAGCCATGTTAATTCCAAGTGCGCCGTATTCACCATTAGTCGTTGAACTATCAGGTGTTTGCAGCATACCTTGTGCATAGGCTTCTGCATTTGTACCAACACGTTGACTGTATCCTCCGTAATAGAGCATTCGGTCATTGACGTGTGTTGTTTCGTGAGTAAAGGCTGAAATACCAAATTGTGATATTAAATCGGTTACCATAAAGTAAACTTGGTCATTATTGTTTGCACTATCGTAAATACTAGCCATAGCTCCCATGGCTCCATTTGTTGCGTGGAATTTGCCAGTTGGACCATACAATTCTCTAATAGGTCTGATAATTGCCCCGTTCTTTCCGTACCCCATGCTGTTGGCACCGTCGACTCCATGGTAGTTTTGGTTATCCCAAACTGGTGTCGGTACCATATTTTGACTCTTAAGAAGTCTATCACGAACATTAGATAATGATAAACGTGACCAGAAATCTAAATAAGTTTGTTGAGCATGTGCAACTTCATCAATCTTAGTTTTGAACTCATTACGAGCTTCTTCTGTATGTTTTCCATATTTCTCAAATGAACTGTACGCCATCGTGTTATATGTTGAAATTAAGAACATATGGGCATCTTTAAGCGTTAGAAGTGGTAAAATCATACGACCATGAACGCCGTTATCTAGCCCATCAAAGACTCTATGACGTTTATTAATAAAGTCAGGATTTGTAGTTTTAGGTTCTGAAACATAAACATTCTTAGCTGAGTGGATAAACCAATCATTAATGTCTTTATCCTCTGTAAACAAACGCATGTTGTATTCTAAGAAGTTACGCAAATTACCTTTACCAGTATTACCTGCGATGATTTCACGGTAAGCATCCTGAGTCCGATCCCCTTTCAAGTTCTTTTCACTTGAACCGATGTTGATGAGTCTGTCAATAACACTTGGTGTCTTACCATAAAAATCAGGTTTGAACATCATGATGTTTTTTATACTCATGTCACCGTATTTGATATCATAGTAACGATTGAGATAAGTCAGAGCCATCATGATTTTAGCTTTATTGGTTTCTACTTTCTTGAGAAGTGCGTTTATCGCAGCTTCATCACTATTCAATTGATGGTCTTCATTTTCGACCAAGGCTTTGACTAACTTATCTAGATTTTGCTTCACTTCGGCAAAGCTTTCTTCTAAGTATAGATTGCGAATATATCCATCTTTACGTGTGTTGGTATTTTCTTCAGCTTTCTGACGATTATCCATTAGCGCGCGTACTTCAGATGAAATTAAGTCAACACTTGAAAGTCTTTCTTTCACATCTGCAATCAGTTTGTCTCGATTTTTAACAACCATATTCGGTGTATAGACAACATCACCAAGACCAGATACGCTATATTCACGCACTTGTTGGACTTTAGAATCCTTGAGTGTGACCCCCATTTCTTCTTTTGTACCATCTGCATAGTGAATCATTATTTTATCGATATCCGATAAATCGGTCACGAATTGACCATCCTTCATTCCCGTAACAGAAAGGACTTCTTTCTTAGCTAAGTTTGAATCTTCTGCAAGTTTGTTACCTTGGTTGACAATCCATTCTTTGTTATAAAATGGTTGAAGTTTCTCAATATTACGATAAGCCAGATCTCGATCTACTTTATAGTCTTGGGTTGACTTATATTCATCTTCTCTTCTGGTTAAACGATTTAAGCGATTGACCACAGGTTCGTTGATTTCGTATTTGTCAGCAGTAATATTAAAGGCTGCAATTCTCTTGTTAGCTTCATCTTGACTAATTTCTTTAATTTTGTCACGAGAATATTTGTATGAATGCTTACCTGAACTGACACCTTTGACAACAAAATTACGCTCTAACCATCCATTTGTGAAATAACCACCATCGTAGTCCAAATCCGAAGAACCAAAGAACTCTTCACCATTTTCAACTCTCATCATTGAAATATTATCTTCCAGTTTACCAAAAGGAAGATTGCTATTGATAAATCCACCTGTTTCAAACAAAACTTTAGTCTTAATGGTTCCTTTGGTGACCGACTTACGAATTGAACCATATTTACCAATTCCCATAGAGTCGTTGCCATTATCTGTTTTAGCAACTAAACCACCTATACGGGCTCTGTTAGCAACAATATCAGCCTCGACATATGCTTTTGCAATATTACCTCTCCAAATCTCACCGGCAATGCCAGCCATATATTGACCTTTATCACCAACACCCGTGAGTTTACCGATGAAGGCTACATTTGTCAACTGACCACCACTATCGATTTTATTGACGATACCCGCAATATTGTTATTAGCAACTACATTACCAGTCACCTTAACATCTTCAACAGTTGCATTTTTCACCATGTTGGCAACAGGTGCTATTCCGTCAGCCCAAGGCATATTGATATCCACATTACCTAAATTAATATTTTTCACAGAACCATTTTCAACACGGTCAAATAAGGGACGGGCAATGTTATGAATTGTATATTGTTTACCATCAACACTTGATAGATGTCCCTTAAACGTACCTGGAACATATTGTTTGTTAGGCGTTGGTACATTCGTTGCATTCAAATCTGCTCCGATTTTAAATGTACCATTTTTATTACCATTCATAGCCTCTACTAAATCTTTAAAGTTATAGTAGACATTATCTTCTTTAGGATGGGGTTTTTCTATATAATAAACATACTTATTGCGCGCCTTAGATGGATCAATGTGTTGAATCAAATCTTGAGCTTCAGCCGTAATTTTATAAAGTTTTTGACCTTCTTCAGTTACTTCCTCAATTTTATCAACTGCTAAACGTGTTACTTTATTATCACGACTAGTGATTTTTAAGTACATTTTCTTCACATTTTCATCAGAAGGTTTTTCGCTCATGAAATCACTAGGTGTTTCAGTACCATCATCATTTACCTTCACTAAATTAGTAGATGCGATATTTTTAATTTCAACTTTTTTCAACTCTAAACGTAAAGGTTTTTCATCTAATTTAGATGTTTCATCACCTTCACCACGGTTGTAAGTCATTGTTGTTGCAATTTTATAATCTTTGAATAAATCCAAACCTTGAATAGCGTCTGTCAATTTTTCTTTAGATAAATCAACTCGCTTAACAACAGTGTCCCCATCTTTAATCTCAGCTATAATGCTCTTGATTTCAGCATTACCTGTATTTTCAAGAGTGTAATACAATTTAGCTGAACGATCCATCGCATCTTCTGTAACCTTATCTAAAGTCAAAGTTGGAGCAACTTTTGACGTATATTCTGGCAACTCAGCTTGAACTTCTGGTTCTCCCTTTTCTGTGACTACTGCTTCTGGTAACACTGGTTGTACTTCTGGTTCCCCTTTGTCAGTCACAACAGCTTCTGGCAACACTGGTTGAACTTCTGGCTCCCCTTTGTCAGTCACAACAGCTTCTGGCAACTCAGCTTGAACTTCTGGTTCTCCCTTTTCTGTGACTACTGCTTCGGGTAAGGCTGGTTGTACTGCGGGTTCTCCCTTTTCTGTGACTACTGCTTCGGGTAACACTGGTTGAACTTCAGGTTTCCCTTTGTCGGTCACAACAGCTTCTGGTAAGGCCGGTTGTACTTCTGGTTCGCCTTTGTCAGTTACAACAGCTTCGGGTAAGGCTGGTTGAACTTCAGGTTCCCCTTTGTCAGTCACAACAGCTTCGGGTAACGCCAGTTGGACTTCCGGTTCCCCTTTGTCAGTCACAACAGCTTCGGGTAACGCTGGTTGAACTTCTGGTTCCCCTTTGTCAGTCACAACAGCTTCTGGCAACGCTGGTTGAACTTCTGGTTCCCCTTTGTCAGTCACAACAGCTTCCGGCAACGCTGGTTGAGCTTCTGGTTCCCCTTTGTCAGTCACAACAGCTTCCGGCAACGCTGGTTGAACTTCAGGTTCTACAAGGTTTGTACCTACTGGTTGCGTATAGTCAGGCTTCTCTGCTTTAGGAGCCTCGTCTGGAACAGTACCTACAGGTTCAGTGTATGCTGGTTTTTCATGAACTGCTGGCTCTACAAGGTTTGCTCCTATTGGTTGCGTATAGTCAGTTTTTTCTACTTTAGGCGCCTCGTCTGGGACTGTACTTACAGATTCAGTGTATTTAGGTTTCTCAGCTTTAGGCGCTTCATTAGGGATACTTACCTGAGTTTCAGATACTGGAACATTCTTTGTCCCCTCATCCTTATGTTGAATTTCTGAAATTGCATCATCATCAAGGGATAAGTATCCAATATAACGATATCCAGCAATTTGAACTACTCCTTCATTACTTGGAGCTTTCAAAGGATTGCTTATATCGAGAGCTTGCATACTAGAAAGACTAATCAGTCCGATAGTAGTAACTAAGAACAAACTACTAACTTTTTTCTTTTTATGAACCAAAAGGACTAAACTACCAACAGCTAATAGACCTAAAGCTGTAAGCACAGAAGTCGATGAACCTGTTGCAGGAAGAGCTTCCTGCTGATAAATAAGAGCATAACTTGCTTCATTATCAGTAGGAATTCCTGCCTGAATCTTACTTTGTTCTTCCTTTGTAAGAGCGCTTTTTTCAACATAATGATAGGTAGAAGCATGAATTACTGACGGTGCAACCAAGACACTTCCGAGTAACACCGAACCAACAATCCCACAGATTTTTCGGATCGAAAATCGTTCTTTTTTAAATAATGACAAGCGTAATCACCTTCTTTAATTTTATTTCCTAACAGTAAACACTATTTTTTATTTTCAAAAATTGAACTTCTAAAATCATCAGTTTGGTCAAGATAGGCTTTAAAGATTGCTCTCTTCAACTTATGAACTGCACTGTCTGTTTCTGGATTATAGTTATTCCAATGAGGAGTTTCTGTATCCTTGCGGACAGCTTCATTCATTAGTTGTTGCAACTCATCTATATTGCTTGTAGTTTTGGTTGCAAAGCTTGTCCATGATTTACTTGTATCATTAAAGGTAACTTTATTCAATTGACTGAATTTGTCTTGTCGCTCTTTATACATGGCCTTTTTAAAATCACTCCAAGTGTCGTATTGACCATTAAATAATTTTTGAAGTACTAATTTATCTGTTACCAATCCTTTAGTCTTACCATATGAGATAATCGTTTTATTATTTGCCCTAGCATCGGGTTCAAATTGATTTGAGATATATGGCACCATACCATCTTTAAATCCTTTAGCAGCTAATAGTTCATAGGCCATACGACGTCCCATCAGGTCACCTGGCGTTCCGTCATCATTACTTAATGCTGCATAAATCGGCGCAAATAATTTAATAGTGAAGTAGCCATTTCTTTCGTATTCACCTAAGGCATATTCCCTAGACGAAATAATATTATTCTCAATCAAATCATTAAATGAATGTAATTTTTCAGCTTCTTCTGCGGTTAAATCTCTGACAACATTTGTTGCGTAGACATTATTTCCATCTGGATCCTTAACAAATTTATTCTCGATTTTTCTTAGAGTATTCATTTTTTCGTAAACACTCAATTTATTCACAACAGACTGCCCTTCAAGATATTCCAACATATAAACAACATCAAACATATTGTGGACATATTGCTTCAAATCATCAGAGTTTTTAAATCTCGTAGTTGGATCGAGTATTTGTAATCGTTCTCCTTCTTTACTATCCGATTTTAAATGTTTCAAGATCGAGTTGATGGTGATGGTTGCGTCATTTGGATGGTCTGGTGCTTGTAATAAGCCTTTTGCAAAGAACTCTGGTCCCAAGCCACTTCTTCGACCATAGCCACCAAGATAGATGTCCTGATCTGAGTCATGCGTCATTTCATGTGTATAAGTGATAGCTCCATCCTTATCCAACATACGATAACCCATATAATATACTGCATCCCCTGTAGCGTAAGCACCGTGTCCATTATGGCCAACTTTATTTCCAACAGGTCCAAAGAAGTGTTTCATTGCAGGATTTGGACTATCAAAATCTGATACTGTTTGGGCTTTTCCATTGGTATGGTCATCTCCAAATTTATAGGCATCATAAAGCAAGATATTTCGGTAAAGCTTCTCACGCCCTTCCTTATCTAGAATACGATACCAATAATCGTAGTGATCTCGTTGACGCTCTGCTGTTTCGTGAGCACTCTTTTCAACAAAGCTATTCAAATCACCACTTGCTTGATGATCTTTATTACGATAGCGATCATAAGCACCAAAGCCTAGACTAGAGATAGTTGAAATGACAAATACTGATCTTTCTGGCAAGGTTAGTAGAGGCAGTACCATGTTACGGTATTTCCAACTGTCGCTAGTGATTCGATCATAGACACCGATAGAATACTTGGTGCCAGCTTTTTCCTGATTAGCTTTTACTTCTGGAATATTAGATTTTTCTTCAACGATGTAAGCTTTGGTCTGAGTTTTAAACCAGTCATTGTTGCTTGTGTTTGGTAGAAAGACTTTTCGGTAATTTTCAAGCGTGTTAAATAAATCTTTCGTTCCATGATGGCTAGCTAAACTAATAGCATAAGTATCAACGTTGTTCTTGGCAAGAAGATTATTAAATCCTGATTTACCTAACTCTATTAAGGTATCTAACGGAGAAGCATTTCCTTTGCCAAAGAAATCTAGATGGTACATTACAAGGTCTTTTGCACTCACTTTATCATAACTAAAGTTATACCAGCGTTCTAGGTAGCTCATACCAAGTAGTAAAGCTTCCTTGTTACGCTTGATTTTATCTATAATATAACCCGTCATCACTTGATTGTTTTCCACTAGAGCAGCATCCGCAGACAAGAGTTTTTTTAGACTTTCTTCAAGATGATCCTTCGTTTTAGCAAACTGGTCTTCTAGATATAGCTCGGTTAACTTAACTTCTGGAGAAATACCGAGTGTCTTTCTGATATCCTCTGAGTGGTAGGACACCTGCTGCAATTCAGGTAAGACTTGCTTGATGATAGAGGTTTGGTCATACAAGAATTGGTTAGGAGTATAGAGAAGACCTGTATCTCCTAGGCTATATTCTGCTAGCTTGGCAAAATCAGTCTGATACTTGAGATCAAGCTTCTCAGATGAATGGTCCTTGTAGTGAAGCAAGAGTTTGTTTGCAGTCTGTTTGTTGGAAACAATATCTGTGATTACTTGATCATCCTTCATCATAACTGCAGATAGAAGTTCTTTTTGATATAAATGACTGTTCTCATTAACCAGATTTCCATATTTGACGATGGTTGCCTTATTATAAAAAGGTAACAATTTTTCAATGTTCTTATAGGCTAAAACGCGCTTAGCTTGATAATTGGCTACCTTAGAAAAATCACTTTCTTTATTGCCACTTGTTGAAAGGGGCTCCACTGTTGGTGGGGTGAGAGGATTGATTTCTGCTTTCTTGCTTGCAATTTGAGAATCATCTAGCATCTTTCCTCTTTCTTCAAAGGATTCCTTGCTGACGACTTCATCGTTTTCCAAGGCAACTTTGATAACTCTATTAGCTTTATTGCTGAATGTAGCTGTCACCTTCATATTGTTATAGTGGTAAGCGGTGATGGCGTTCCCGTTTGTTACATTGACATCGCTAAGAACATTGGTCAAGCTTCCAGCATGCTGTTCCTTACCAGAAGTTCGATCCCATAAATAGCCTGCTACACCAGCGACTTCTCCGAACTGTTTGACATTATTAATATCTCCCTCAGCATAACTATCACGGACATGTGCATCATTGTCCACAAGTCCCACAAGACCACCGACAGTCTGATCTGAACTATTTGCATTTGATGAAATGGCTATTGTAGCTTTGGATTTAGCAATAGACGCGTTTTCACCTGTCAAATGTCCAACCAAGCCACCAATATTGTAGGTAGCAGTTGTTTCATAGGTATTAATAATCCTTCCCTTGAAACTACTGTCAGTGATGGTTGATTGTTCGGACTTGGCAAGCAATCCACCAATACCACGTTCCCCAGCTAAGACACCGTCGACATGAACCTGGTTAATTTTTGTCCCATTTTTAGCTTCATTTGCCAGTGAACCGATATCATTCTTTCCTGAAATAGAGACATTTTTCAGGCTCAGTTTTTCTACTGTAGCATTACTTAAGTTGTTAAATAAAGGTTTTTTCAAATTATAGATAGCATAATGTTTGCCATCTTTTTCACCAATCAACCTACCAGTAAAGTTGCCCTTAATATAAGACTTCGCATCAGACTCCAGTTCCATTTCGTTAGCATTCAAGCTAGCTGATAAATAATAGGTTCCACCAAGATTTTGGTTGATGGCATGAACTAGATTACTAAAGGAAGTAAAGTTTGTCGTTTCCTCTGTAGTCTTCTTAGCTAAATAGAAACTGAAATTTTCAACATATTTATGGTCTATCTCCTGCTGGAGTTTATCAACTCTCGCTGTAATTTTATAAAATGTGCGTCCATCTTTTAACTCCTCGGATATAGATGCAACCGGAAGGTAAACATCTTTAAACGCAGAAGATTTTACCTTTACAAAATAAGTATCTGGATTACTTGGAACACTGTCCAAAGAAACATGTTGTTTGTAAGTTCCATTCGTTTGATGACTATACAATTCAATATCAGAAACATTTCTTAATTCAAGTGTTTTCTCTGGATCTGTTTCTTTTGGCTTCTCAACGGGAGTTTCAGGTTTTAGTTGCTCAATATTCCCCTTGTATTCAGGAAGTGGATCTACCTGTTCTGGTTCTACTATTGCTCCGGCCTGTGGACCTGTGTATTCTGGTAGGGGGGCAATCTGCTCTGGTTCAACAATAGCCCCAGCCTGTACGCCTGTGTATTCTGGTAGGGGGGCTACCTGCTCTGGTTCGACAATAGCTCCAGCTTGTGGGCCTGTGTATTCTGGTAGGGGGGCTACTTGTTCTGGTTCTACTATTGCTCCGGCTTGCACTCCTGTGTATTCTTTCGGTGCTTCTACCTTCTCTGGTTCTACTATCGCTCCAGCTTGTACTCCTGTATATTCTGGTAGGGGGGCTACTTGTTCTGGTTCTACTATTGCTCCGGCTTGCACTCCTGTGTATTCCTTCGGTGCTTCTACCTGCTCTGGTTCTACTATCGCTCCAGCCTGAACTCCTGTATATTCTGGTAGTGGTGCTATCTGTTCAGGTTCACCTTTATCACTTACCACGGTATCTGGCGACTCTGGTTGAACCTCAGTCTCACCTTTGTCAGTCACAACCGCTTCCGGTAGCTCTGGTTGGACTGCTGGTTCGCCTTTTTCAGTTACAACTGCTTCGGGTAA
>NZ_JAHXBZ010000001.1:388669-388987 GCF_019448275.1 Streptococcus humanilactis
CTGAACTTCTGGTTCACCCTTGTCTGTAACAACTGCTTCGGGTAACTCTGGTTGGATTGCAGGTTCAACTACTGCCCCTGCCTGTGGACCTGTGTATTCTGGTAGTGGTGCTACCTGCTCTGGTTCAACAATAGCTCCGGCTTGTGGTCCTTTATATTCTGGAAGCGGTGCCACCTGTTCAGGTTCTCCTTTATCACTTACCACAGTATCTGGCGACTCTGGTTGAACCTCAGTCTCACCTTTGTCAGTCACAACCGCTTCCGGTAGCTCTGGTTGGACTGCTGGTTCGCCTTTTTCAGTTACAACTGCTTCGGGTAA